>JAUNJS010000425.1 GCA_030533125.1 Eubacteriales bacterium
GGAAATCTCTCATGTCAAAAACGGCAGCCGCATCATGCGGAATTTTCTCACACCAGAAACGGCAGCCGCATCACGCGGAGGGCGACGCACGCAGCAAAGTAGAGCGCGAGGATCAGGTAAGCTGTCCGGTCCCGTCCCTGGTAGAGAAGGGGCTTCATTTTGGTGCGTCCGGCGCCGCCGCGGTAGCAGCGGGCCTCCATCGCCATGGCCAGGTCATTGGCGCGGCGGAAGGCGGAGATGAACAGGGGCACGAGGAGCGGCACGAGGCTCTTCATTTTTTTGATCAGATTTTTGCTCTCAAAATCCGCGCCGCGGGCGATCTGCGCCTTCATGATCTTGTCGGTCTCCTCCATGAGAATCGGGATAAAGCGGAGGGCGATCGACATCATCATGGCGATCTCGTGCACGGGAACGCGGAAGCGCTTGAGGGGCCCCAGAAGGCTCTCGATGGCATCCGTCAGCTGATTTGGCGTGGTCGTGAGCGTCATGAGCGAGGAGCCGATCACGAGCAGGGAGAGGCGGATGGCCATTTTGACCGCAAAAGAAAGGCCTTCTTTCGTGATCTTGAGAAAACCGAGGCGGAAAATCGCCTCGCCCGGCGTCAGAAACAGGTTAAAGGACATGGTGATCAACAGCAGTACGAGAATGCCTCGCATTCCCCGCACAATATAGGTGACCGGCACATTGGACAGGCGGATCATCGCGATCAGGAAAATCGCCGCCACAAGGTATCCCGTAAAGGTGTTCACGACGAAAAGCGAGATGATATAGACAAGCGTCGCAACGATCTTCACGCGGGGATCCAGCCGGTGGAGCAGCGAATCGGTCTGATAATATTGTCCCAGTGTAATATCCTTAAACATAGTGTTCCTCGCTCATCGTCGACAACAATCCGGCGGCATTTCCGGCATCCGCGGTCCCAATCCGTCCGGTCCCGGCTCATTTGACTCCGGACCGGCCTGGTCCCGGCCTGCTTCCGGCCCGACGCAGTTCGATATTGTCTCATTCTGTCCCGGCGCGGTTCCAGGTCCATCCCGGTCACTCCCAACCGGCCGACACCGTCCCGTCCGATCCCGGCTGTCCGGTCCCGGCGCATTCAGGGTCATGTCGGCGGCTTTAGCGCTTCCAGGATCTGCGCGGCTGCTTCCTCCACCGTCAGGGCGTCTGTCGGCACATCCATGCCGCCCTCCCGCAGGGAATTCATAATATAGGTGATCTGGGGCGCGGCAAGGCCGAGCTCCTCCAGCTCCAGATAGTGGCGGAAGACTTCCTTCGGTGTGTTGTCAAACACTTTTTTCCCATGGCCCATCACGACGATGCGCTCCACATAGCGGGCGACATCGTCCATGCTGTGGGAAACCAGGATTATCGTCATGGAAAGCTTTTGCTTCATCTCCGAGATGAGGCGGAGGATCTCATCGCGTCCCCGAGGATCCAGGCCTGCTGTCGGCTCATCGAGAATCAGGATGCGGGGCCGCATGGCGAGAACACCGGCGATCGCCGCCCGGCGCTTCTGCCCGCCGGACAGGTCGAAAGGAGAGGTCTTATAATAATCTTTCGTCATTCCGACATTGGTGAGCGCTTCCACCGCGCGCTTTTTACATTCCGTTTCGTCGAGGCCCAGATTCCGGGGGCCGAACATGACATCCGTCAGGACGTCCACTTCGAAGAGCTGATGCTCCGGATACTGGAAGACAAGGCCGACGGAGGCCCGGAGCGCTTTTTTGTCGTACCCGTCCGCATGGATATCCTCCCCGTTATAGAGCACGCGCCCGGAGGTCGGTTTCAGAAGTCCGTTCAGAAGCTGAACCAGCGTGGACTTGCCCGACCCCGTGTGCCCAATCAACCCGATGAACTGGTTGTCGGGGATTTCGAGGCTGACATCCTGCAGGGCAGCCGTCTGCATGGCTGTTCCCTGTTCGTAGATATAATTCACATTTTCCAGTATAATACCCATTTCAGCGGCTTTCCATTTTCTATGATACTAATGCAGCAGGCCATGCCACGAAGGATGAAACCCGGCATAACCGCACGCGCGACATCCGGAGCGTGCCCGGCTTTCTGCAGCAGGCCGTGCCATGAGGGATGCAACCTGGCATAACCGGCGGATCAATCGGTGGGGATCAGGGATTCACGAGACTTCCCGGCTCAGCAACGCGAAATGTCAGAATGTCAGGGAGCCGTCTGCGGGACCGTCTGCGCCTGCGTGCCGGCGCAGGCGAGGAGCGCTTCTGTCAGCTCTTCCCTGGTGAGGATGCCCTCGGGGACAGGAAGGCCGCTTTCCCGAAGGATATGCGCAAGAAGGGTGACCTGCGGGACATCGAGGTGGAGCTCCTGCATGCGGTTTACCTTCGAAAAGACCTCCCGCGGTGTGCCCTGCATGGCGATTTTCCCCTTGTCCATGACAAAAACGCGGTCGGCGCGGATGGCTTCCTCCATGAAATGCGTGATCAGGATCACTGTGATCCCCTCGTTTTCGTTCAGGGCGCGGGCCGCGGCAATTACGTCCGCGCGGCCGGAGGGATCCAGCATGGCGGTCGGCTCATCCATCACAATGCACCGGGGATGCATGGCAATGACGCCGGCGATCGAGACACGCTGCTTCTGCCCGCCGGAGAGACGGTTGGGAGACTTTTTGCGGTACTCGTACATATCGACCGCCTCCAGGCTCTCCTTGACGCGCTCCCAGATCTCCTCTGTCGGAACCCCCATGTTCTCCGGGCCGAATCCGACGTCCTCCTCGACCACCTGCCCGATTATCTGGTTGTCCGGATTCTGAAAAACCATACCGGCGGTCTGGCGCACTTCCCACAGAAGATCCTGGTCCCGCGTATCGAGACCGTTTACCCAGACGGTCCCCTCCGTGGGGAACAGCAGCGCGTTCAAGTGCTTGGCCAGCGTGGATTTCCCGGATCCGTTATGGCCCAGGATCGCGATGAACTGCCCGGGCGCGACATCCAGCGACACATCGTCGATCGCGCGGATCGTCCCGGACGGATTTCCCTCTTCATCCCGCTGAATATAGTCGTGGATCAGTTTGCTGATTTTGATCATTTCTATATGCCTGTCTCCGGTATTCCGCCGGCGCACCGGTGATTG
>JAUNJS010000089.1 GCA_030533125.1 Eubacteriales bacterium
TACAGGCGTTCCCGCACCATGACCGCGTCCTCCTCGTCGCAGGTACAGGCGTTCCCGCACCATGACCGCGCCTCAGACGGGCTGCCGCCTCTGCGGAGATCATCTCAATGATAAACAGGAAATGTTAACGTTCTATGTCAATAATGGAAATCTTTCACGATAAACTGCAGTGTTTTTCTGCCTTTCCACTCGTTGATGTCGGGATAATAGACCATGCTGACCGGAAGGTCCGCGCAGCCTGCGAGCATGGCCTCCCAGGCCTGTCTCCCCGCGGCGGCCGTGACTTCCTCCTGAAAAAGATCCGCCTCCCGGAACCGGACCAGCGTAATCATCGCCCCCCGCGCGTCCGACGCCGCAAAGCGCAGGACATTCCGGCCCTTTCCCATGATACGCACGCCATGCAGCCGGATTCCGCGCGCCCCGAACAGCGGCCGGGGATTCGCCGTCCCGCAGGGCTCCAGAAGACGCATCTCCTCCGCCATGGGAAGCGTCCACAGGGCGGGCGGGAGCTCCATGTCGATGTGCAGCACTTCGGTAAGATCCTCCTCGCGGAGGCCGCACTGTTCTTCGAGCCGTTCCTGCAGGAGCGGAATCTTCTCCTCCTGCATGGAGAGACCCGCCGCCATCCGGTGGCCGCCGAACCTTTCAAAGCAGTCCCTGACCGCGGTCATGGAGGCGAACATGTCATAGCCCTCAATGGATCTGCCGGAGCCCTTGACAGTGCCCTGTTCCGTCTTTGTCAGGACGAAAACCGGCCGGCTGCAGCGCTCGCGGACCCGTCCCGCGATGATCCCCGCCAGAGACTCGTGGCAGTCCGGCAGGTAAATGACCATCACCCGGTAATCCAGCAGGTGTCGCTCCCGCACCTGACAGAGCGCCTGGTCCACGCCCTTCTCCGTCAGGCTCTTGCGGCTGTCGTTGAGCTCCCGGAGCTTCTGGGCGCTGCGGAGGGCCTCCTGCGGATCCTTCTCGAGGAAAAGCGCCAGGGCCCGCTCGGCATTGTCCAGGCGCCCCGTGGCATTGAGGCAGGGGCCGATCACAAATCCGGCGTGATAAGCGCTCAGAGCGGTGCCCTCCAGCCCATTGACAAGCAGCAGGCTCCGCAGACCGGTATTGGTGGTGCGCGCGGCGCGGAGCAGGCCCTCGCGAACAAGGATCCTGTTCTCTTCGAGCAGAGGCATCACATCGCAGACCGTCGCCAGCGCGCAGAAAGGCAGCAGGTCTTCCAGAATCTGCTCCCGGAGTCCGGGCGCCAGGGCAAGCAGCAGAAGGTCCGCCAGCTTCCAGGCGACCACCGCCCCGCAGATTTCGGGAAACGGATAGTCCATCTGCCCGGTTCGGGGGTTTCTGACCTTCGGGTCTACCACCGCGTCCGCGGGAGGCAGGAGATATTTCCTTGTGCCGGCGGTCTTTTTCTCCCCCTCGGCGCTGTCTTCAGCGTCCTCGAAAGGCACTTCATGGTGGTCGGTCACGACGACGCAGATCCCCGCCTCCTTCGCGGCGCGGACCGCTTCCGACGCGGCGATGCCGTTGTCACAGGTCAGGATCACGCCGACCCCGTCCTGCGCGGCCTCCTGCGCCATCTGCGGATTCATGCCGTATCCGTCCCGGACGCGGTCCGGCAGGACGACGTCGGAGCGCGCGCCGCAGGCCGCCAGTGTATGAAGCAGGATATAGGACGCGCAGATTCCGTCCACATCATAATCGCCGATCACCCGCACCGGCGCGCCTTCCCGGATCTTTGCGCAGAGAATCGCCGCCGCCTTTTCCATATCCGGGAGCAGCCGCGGATCATAAAGATCCGCAAGACCTCCCCGCAGAAAGCGGCGCGTGCTTTCCGCCCCGACCACGTCACGGTTGCGGATCACGCGCGCCAGCACCTGCGAGATGCCGCAGGCCTGCGATATCGCTTTAAAATCCTCTTTTTTGGCATAGACCATCCATTTTGCCATGAAAAACCTCCGGATATGGAGAAAACAGGGAGGATGCAGACACATCCTCCCTGCTGTTTCCGGCCTGATCATGTTTTGGATCAGCCGCGCGAAGTATCTCAGACCGAGATTTTTGCCCGGTTTCTGGCCTCCTCTTCCTTGCGGCGGCGCTCTTTGCGCTCCTTTTTGGAGAGGTTGGAATAATCATCCTTCTTCTTTTTGGACTGCGAGGAACCCTGGGAACCGCCCTTTTCGGTCTTTTTCCTGTTCAGGCTGTCCTGCAGGGCCTCATCCGCTTTCCTGCGCAGGACATACCAGATGGAGCCGGCGAGGCAGACAGAGGAATAGGCGCCGCAGATGATGCCGATCATGATGGGAAGGGCGAACTCCTTGACGCTCGCCACGCCGAAGATATACAGCGCGAGCACCATGAAGAAGGTCGTCAGCGAAGTGAAAATACTGCGCGAAAGCGTATCCGTGACGCTCTCGTTGACAACCTCGGCGAGTTCCTCCCCGCGCCGTCTGGAGTGCAGACTTTCCCGGACGCGGTCGAAAATGACGATCGTCGCGTTGATGGAATAACCGACGATGGTCAGCATGCAGGCGATGAAGGTGCTGCCGACGCTGATCCGCACAAACGCGTAGAACGCGAGGACGACCAGGACATCGTGCGCGAGGCACAGGACCGAGGAGGCGCCGAAGCGCAGATCCTTGAACCGGAACCAGATGTACAGGAGCATCAGCACAAGGGCGGCGCCGACCGCGAGCAGCGCGTCGCGCTTCATCTCGTCGCTGATGGTGGAGCTGATCGTCTCGGACGTGATGCTGTCCTTGTTGACGGAGAATTTTTCCACCAGCTGGTTGGAGAGCTCCGTGCTCTTATCCGTGTCGAGAACCGACGACTTGAAGATGACCTCGTTGCTGCCGGCGACCTTCTGGATCTGGACATTGCTGTCGCCAGTCACCTGTGTGAAAACAGGAATGACCCTGCTCTCGATCTCCTCGAGGCTCATGTCTTCGTTAAAGCTGACATTGGTCGCCGTCCCGCCGACAAAGTCAAGGCTGTAATTGAGGGCATTGCCCTGGCGGATCTGATAGATCCCCATGGCGAGAAAACCGGACAGAACCAGCGCGATGGAAACCGCGAAGAAATACTTCCGCTTCTCCACAAACGCGACGGGCACTCTCTTTTTGCCGACCCCGTACAGCTTTTTGTCCTCCAGGCCGAGCCCGTAGAAGATGTTGAGGAGCAGCCTTGTCACGAACAGGGAGGTGAACATGGAGAGGATGATACCGATCGCCAGCGTATAGGCAAAGCCCTTGACCGAGCCGGATCCGAGCAGCGCCAGGACGGCGGCCGCGATCAGGGTGGTCACGTTGCCGTCGATGATGGCGGAAAGGGCCTTGTGGAAGCCGTTTCTGATCGCCGTCTTCACGCCGATGCCGGTGGCGAGCTCCTCGCGGATCCTCGCGAAAATAATGACGTTCGCGTCAACCGCCATACCGACGGACAGAAGGATACCGGCGATTCCGGGCAGCGTCAGGGTGATGTCAAAACCGTTGAGAACAAGCGCCATCATCAGGATATAGATGCACAGCGCGAGCACTGCCGCGAATCCGGGCAGCAGATAGACGATGATCATCAGAAGCGCGACCAGGGCGAAGCCGACCGCACCCGCGAATTTGCTCGTGCGGATCGCGTCCTGGCCGAGCTGCGCGCCGACAATCTGCGAGCGCAGGCGCTCCAGCTCCACTTTCAGTCCGCCGATCCGGATCGTGGACGCGAGGTTCTCCGCCTCCTGGATATCGCTCTGCCCCGTGATGACCGCGCGGCCGTCCGTGATGGCCGCCTGCACGGAGGGCACGCTGACAAAATGCCCGTCATAATAGATGCCGATGGATTCCTTGGCGGCAAACGCCTTCGTCGTAGCATCCGCAAAGGCCTTTTTCCCTTCGTCGTTAAAGGTCAGGGAGACGACGATCTCCTTGTTTCCCATGTTGTCCTGCTGGTAGCCCGCCTTCGCCTCCGTCACCTGCGTGCCGGTCACGACCGCGTCGCCGTCCGCGATGATCTGATCGAGCTCTTTTGTCAGGACATATTCGAGTCCGCCGTCCTCGGTGACCCCGAGCTGATAGTTCTGGTTCCCCTCATCATCGGTCTGCCGGATAAAATACAGAGAGCCGGGGCGGCCAAGATCCTCAAGGATCTTGTTGGTCTCCGCAACGCCCGAAATGCCGGGAATCTCGATGTTGAGACGGTCTGTCCCCTCGGTATACACCTGCGCTTCCGTGCTGTACTGGTCGACACGGCGCTGCAGCTTGTACTTGGTATCATTCAGGTCCTCCTGGGACGGAGGCGTCTCGCCCACCGCCTGATAGGTGATGCTGGCGCCGCCCGCCAGATCCAGGCCCTTTTTGATGTTATGATACGATCCTCTGTGCCC
Source organism: Eubacteriales bacterium (assembly GCA_030533125.1). Classification (GTDB taxonomy): domain Bacteria; phylum Bacillota; class Clostridia; order Lachnospirales; family Lachnospiraceae; genus CAG-791. The sequence continues at coordinate 4,376 of JAUNJS010000089.1, forward strand.
CTTGCCAAATCCGATCAGCACTGTGTACGCCATCAGTCCCGTGATGGCCGCCACCAGGATGAGGGAAATGACAGCTCTCGATTTCTTCATTTCGTCTTCTTTCCTCCTTTTCCGGGACTTCGCCCGGTAATGAACACTGCTTTCATTCTTCATCGCGTCTTCATCGCGCAGACCCCGTAAATTCAGATTTACTTCTGAATTTTACTTCGGATCTTCCGATCCCTGTTTCACTTCTGATCCCTGTGAAGAAACAGTTCACCGGGACCTGTTCCTGAACCTGTATCTGAACGCGATTCTGAAAACATCTCATAAACAGTTGCTGTCAGATCCTGTGTCTCAGATCCTGCGTTTCAGGTATTCTGAAGGGATATTATGAGAGATATTATGAAGCCGCGGGATACGCGAGCGAGTCCTGAACTCTGCCTGACAGAACAAAAAAGCAGACACTTTGCCATTATAGCACCATGCCTGCCCACTTGTAAAACATTTTCTGAATTGAAATTTCACGAAATCAACGTTGATATTTGATATTTGAACTCAGCAGTTACATTTCAAACCACCACGAAACCCGAGATGTTTTTGCGTGGTTTTCAACGCAAAAACACGAGCTTAACAGCGAAAAACCCATCGCGTGCAGCGCTGACAAAGCTGCGCTTTGTGGAATGGGATTTATGCAAGTTACTGTCACGCCCTCGAGAGAATGTGACAGTAACACACAGCGGGCTCAGCGGTGCGCGGACTGCAGCAGCCGGCACGCGGATTGTCAGTCCGCGCGCCGCGTGTTAGAATCTTGGCGTACCCGCTTCCGGAGGAGATTCCCGCTATGACGATTCACATTTTTCTGACAGAAATACAGAAAGACCGGCCCGGTCCGGACTCCGAGCTCCACCTGCTGCGGGCAGGACTGCGTGCCATGGGCGCGGGACAACGCGCGGACACCTTCTCCGCGGAGGATCTTGCCGCCGCGCCGGACGGAAAACCGTTTTTCCGTTCCTTTCCGGACATCCATTTCAACCTCTCCCACTCCGGAGAATACCTTGCCGGCGCTTTTTCAAGCGACGAAGTCGGACTGGACCTGCAGGAAAACAGGGCTTCCCACACCGGCGTCCTGCGGATCGCGAAACGTTTTTTCACAATGGAAGAATATGAGAGTCTCCTTTCCTGCGGCGGCTCCCGGGAACAGGAGCTCCTCTTCTATCGCCTGTGGACGATCAAAGAAGCTTATCTGAAATATCTCGGCTGCGGCCTGCACGGCAGTCTTTCGGGCTTCAGACCGGATCCGATGCCGGACTGCAGATCTCCGCGGACGCTCTCCCTGTCGGAAGACAACACGGCCTCCATTCTCCTTTGTCCTCCACGCGGACAAGCGGCTCTGCAGCCGCTCTCTCCCGCGGCACGCGGCGCAGTTCCCGCGGTTCCTTCCGCGGAACCGCTTTTCAGCGGAACAATTCTCCGAAAGGAAGAAAATGAAAACACGAGGGACGAAAACACGGGGGACGGTTCTCCGTGTTCTCATTCCAAACACAGTGAAACGTCCCCTGTCTCTTTTTTCATTCTTCCTGCTCCCGCAGGGTATACGATGACGCTCTGCGGATCCCTGCTCCTCCACTGTGACGTACGGATCCGTCAGCTGTGACGGGCCGGCAGCTCCCTGACGGGGATCCTTACTCCTCCGCCGCGATGTGCGGACCTGTCAGCTGTGACGGGCCGGCAGCTCCTTAATGCGGATCCTTACTCCTCCACCGCGATGTGCAGATCCTTCAGCTGTGACGGGTCGACGACATCGGGAGCGCCGCTCATAAGGTCGGCCGCGTCCTTGTTCTTCGGGAACGCGATGACTTCTCGGATGCTGTCCGCGCCGGCCAGAAGCATGACGAAGCGGTCAACGCCGTAGGCGAGGCCCGCGTGAGGCGGGACGCCGTACTTGAACGCGGTCAGAAGGAAGCCGAATTTCTCATTTGCCTCCTCTTTGGACAGGCCGATGACCTCGAACATTTTCTCCTGGATCTCCGCCTGATGGATACGGACACTGCCGCCGCCGAGTTCGACACCGTTGAGGACAATGTCGTAGGCCTTGGCGCGGACGGCGCCGGGATCGCTGTCAATCAGAGGCCAGTCCTCCTCCACGGGCATAGTGAAGGGATGGTGCATGGCGACGAAGCGCTCCTCCTCTTCGGACCACTCAAGAAGCGGGAAGTCCACGATCCAGAGGAAATTGAACTGCTTGTGGTCAATGAGGCCGAGATCCTCGCCGAGCTTTAAGCGCAGGGCGCCCAGGACGTTCCAGACGATGCCGTTTTTATCCGCCGCAAAGAAGACCAGGTCGCCTTTTTCCGCGCCGACGCGCTCCAGCAGCGCCTGTTTCTCCTCTGCTGTCACAAATTTATCGAAGGAAGACTTGACGGAGCCGTCCTCTTTCCAGGCGATGTAAGGCAGGCCTTTCGCGCCGTTGCCGCGGGCCATCTCGACGATCTTGTCGATCTGTTTGCGGCCCATACCGCCCTGGCCTTTCGCGCAGAGAGCGCGGACGCTCCAGCCCTTCCGGCCGGCCGCATCGGCAAAGACACCGAAACCGCAGTCCTGCACGAGGTCGGAGACATCCACGAGCTTCATGCCGAAGCGCGTATCGGGCTTGTCCGAACCGTAGTCATTCATCGCGTCGATCCACTTCATGCGGGGGAACGGCCGCTGGACCTTCAGGCCGATCGCACGCTCCGCCACATATTCGATCAGGCGCTCATTGACATCGATCACATCGTCGATGTCCACAAAAGAGAGCTCCATATCCGCCTGGGTGAACTCCGGCTGCCGGTCCGCGCGCAGGTCCTCGTCGCGGAAACACCGCGCGATCTGGAAATAGCGGTCATAGCCAGAGCACATAAGAAGCTGCTTAAACAGCTGCGGAGACTGCGGCAGGGCATAGAAGGTGCCGGGCTTTACGCGGCTGGGAACCAGATAGTCGCGCGCGCCCTCCGGGGTGGATTTGCACAGGATGGGCGTCTCGATCTCCAGGAACCCTTCCCCGTCCATAAAGTTGCGCATGTCCTGCACAATGCGGCTGCGGAGCATGAGTTTTCTCTGCATATCCGGCCTGCGCAGGTCGAGGCTCCGGTACGTGAGCCTCAGTTCTTCCTTCGTATTGCTGTTCTCCACGATGTGGAAAGGGGGCGTCTCCGACTCGGAGAGGATCCTCGTCTCCTGCACGCGCACCTCGATCGTGCCGGTGGGAAGATTCGGATTCACAGCGCCGCTGCGCAGGGTCACCGTCCCCGTCGCCGCGACGACAAACTCCGCGCGCATCTTTTCCGCCTTGCGGAAATTCTCCTCGCCGCAGTCTGCCACTTCATAGATCAGCTGGATGAGGCCGCTCCGGTCGCGCAGGTCCACAAAGACGATGCCGCCCTTGTTCCGCTGCTTCGCGACCCAGCCCATCACGGTTACTGTCTTCCCGACATACGCTTCTGTCAGCTCCGCGCACCTGCAGGTGCGGTGAAGCCCTTTCATTGTTTCTGCCATTCTCCGGTCCTTCCTGTTTATATTCCCAATATTTTGATATTCCCGATATTGAATCAGATTATTGTTATACCCGGTATCGTATATACTCGCCGATACAAAATGCGTATGGCGAGAGAATATATTTTATTCTGCTGCATTAAACGGCAGTTCATTGCGTCGGCGAGTCTACAAGATCGGGTGTCTGTTACGAGATCGGCTTTTTGTAAAACTCTTCAAACTCCACATACCCGCGGTCCTGCAGCTGCTGCTTCTGGAATTTTTTGTTCTTGGCCATACGGGCGAGCAGGACCTGCCTGCCTGCCGCGCGTGCTTTCTGCGCCTGTGCCATTGCTTCCCGCATGCGGTCCGCAGGAAGGTTCTTTTCCAGAAGGAACGCGACCTTGTCCGGGCTTCCGGGGATCCGGAACCCCTGTTCCATCAGAATCAGGATGATGCGCTCAAACCCAATGGAAAAACCGCAGGCAGGCACATCTTTTCCGGTGAATTTCCCGACCATGGCGTCGTAACGGCCGCCGCCTCCGCAGCTGATGCCCAGCTCCGGCATGGCGATCTCAAAGATCGTCCCTGTGTAATATCCCATGCCGCGTACGATGGTGGGATCGAACACCATGGCAAAGTCCGCTTCTTTGACGCCGTCCACACTCTCGATGACCGTGCGCAGATCCGGGATGACCTCCGGGGAGATCACGCCGCCGAGCTTCTCCTCGAGGTACCCCAGCTTGTCGCCGGTTTCTCCGAGTCCCCTGAACAGGCTGATGTAGGCATCCGTGCTCTCCTGCGTGAATCCGCTCTCCACCAGTTCCGACGCCGCGCCGTCCATTCCGATCTTGTCCATCTTGTCCAGGATGATGAAGACCTCCCCGAAGCGGTCCGCCGGGAATCCGCAGGCCGCCGCCATCGCCGCCAGAATCCGGCGGTCATTGATGCGGATCTGGAAGCCCTTGAACCCCAGCCTCCCGAGTGTCGTGGTCGTCGCCAGGATCAGTTCGATCTCCGCCAGATTCGTGGGCTCGCCGATAATGTCGATGTCACACTGCATAAACTGGCGGTAGCGCCCCTTCTGGGGCCTGTCCGCGCGCCATACATTTCCCATCTGCAGCGCCTTAAAGGGCATCGGCAGATCATTCGCGTGGTTGGAGTAATAACGGACAAGCGGCACCGTCAGGTCATACCTGAGCCCGCCGTCGACCAGGTCCTCCTCCGACTTCGCGGAGTCGATCTTCAGCTTCTCGCCGCGCTTCAGAATTTTGAAAATCAGCTTCTCGTTGTCGCCGCCCTGCTTGCTCGTCAGGTTCGCGATATTCTCCACACACGGCGTCTCGATCGAGGAAAAACCGAATTCCGCGTAGGTCTTCTTAATGACGGAAATCGCGTAATCCCGGATCTCCATTTCCTCGGGCATAATGTCCTTCATCCCCGTGACAGGTTTCTTGATCAGTGCCATATTTTCCCTTCCTGTTTCCTGTAGTATTCTGAATCTGTTTTCCGTTTTATAAAATATATAAAAATGCCCGCGGCCCGGGGCCTGTCCCTTCATCTCTTATGAACTATGGAATCCCGGAATGACTTTTCCAGGTTTTTCCGGACAGTTCCTTACTCCCGGCGCGGTTCTGCACAGCAGACAGCTTTTAATTGTACACTTATTGCGCTGTTTTTGCAAACCCAAATC
>JAUNJS010000426.1 GCA_030533125.1 Eubacteriales bacterium
TTTCCGTCCCGGATTCTATATGCTTCACCACGGATTTCAGCGCGGCTATTATACTGGAGCAGGCAGGAACCATCAACGATTGCATAGAATGTCCGGCCGATGCTGTCGGGGAAAGTGATATCCTCCTTTCCAGCCTCGTAAAGTCCCGTGTATTTTCACCATAGTAAATGGTGATCCGGTTTAAAAAGACTCTCCAATGCCTTTAAGTACCGCCATCGCTGCATCATAAGCATCGGGACATTCACTTGCCCTCGGTCCTCCGATACATAACTCGATTTCGTCCGGCAGGCCCCTCAGCCACGTTAGAATACCCGGGACATCTTCCGGTCCATAGGCAGTGTACATTGGTTTGTGCAGGCTTTCTCCTTCTTTCAGGCCGACATCGGTTCCCGGTGACGAAAGGGAGCCGTCTGGTATGATCGTCAGGATCGCATCGCAGTCCCGCATGTTCCATTTCGTCCGCTGTTCCGTGCCTTCGGAAGGTGTCTGCGACAGTTCCGGATAATCCGAAAGCAGCCCCGGCGGATCTGTGTAATCTTCTGCCCATCCATTCTTCGGGCACCATCCGCAGAGTGGGATTCCCATTTCTCGGGCGTAGTCCATTGCTGCCCGGTCAACCCCGCTCTGGCCGCCGGTCCTGATTCTGCCGATCTTCTTTTTCAAATAGGACATCATTCACCTGCTCCCCGCAAGCAGCATCCCGGCAAGTATTACCATCGAGAACGCTTCCGTGACCAACGGCACCATCGCAGCATAAAACGCTTTCATTTCTTCCATCCGGTAATAGGCCACATACAGAACCATGCTGATCAAAAAGGCAGCCGCGATCACGATGCACATGATCTCAAAACCTCTCCCGGACAGGATACACGCCGCATTCAGTCTGTTAATAACAGTCATTTCCAGCATAGTCCAGCCAACGATCAGGATCAATTCTGTTGTCACGATCCTGTGAAATGCATATCTGGTGATCAGAAGCAGTATGAAATAGGAGAGAATTCCCACATTGACAATTCCCACCGGGCTGATCCTGGGATTTGTTGTTTCCGGGACACGCATCAGGCTGAAGGAAAGACCAGCCACACCAAGTGCAGCCGTTATCAGCAGCAATACGCCGTTTGTTCCATCCACCCTGTTGGCGGTGACACCCGGACGATATCCTCGATACCACCAGATCAGATAAAAGAGGCAGCACACAACAAGCAGGATCTGTCCTGTCAGGATTCTTCTCATGGAAATCACTTCCTTTCAGGTCTTATTGTCTCATACAATATACGGTCTTCCCTTTTCCTCAAATCATGAACTAGCTAAGCCGATACCTGCTCCAAGAGATCGTGCCTCTGCTTCCTTTCCCGCGCCAGGCACATTGCCAGGATTCCCCCAACCGGGGAAACGGGTGAAGATTGAGAAGAAATCCTCCGTCATCTCATGCATGTTGCCTCGGGCTGCCATAATCACAACGAATCTCCTGGCCGATGCTCTCACTCCGTTATTTCAATCTGGTTCCCTTCGATAACAACTATGCAGCTTTCGTAATATCCGTCGCCGGTGGTTCTCGGGCCACTTACAACTTCAAATCCAGCACTTTTTAATTTTGTTGTCAGAGAATTAACATTTTCCTTACTGCCAACACTGAAAGCAATGTGGGCATAGCCGGTACGGTTCAAAGGTTTTTCCTAATCAGCCATTCCTGGTTTGGTCATCAGTTCCAGTCTCGCTCCGTCATCAAAACTGATGAAAAAAGAGCGGAAATCGGTGTTTTTATTATGGTACCCATCATTGGATCTGCCGCCAAGATAGGTGACGAAAAATTCTCTGGCAGCCTGCAGGTCATTCACGTACATAGCGACATGTTCAATTTTCATTCTCTTATCCTTTTCTCAAACCGGAACATTCCATCCGGGAACTGTTCATCCATTCCTTCGGCCATATCCGGGTCATTCCGGTCGGGATGATGGCTGTTGTAGAATTCCACGATGTGGAATCCGCAGCGGTTCACATAGAAATGGATGTTTCGCTTCTCAAAATATGGGGTGACGGTTTCCCACACAGACACTTCCGGATGGAGACGTTCAACCGCGCACCACGCTGCGTAACCGATGCCCTTACTGTGCACTCCGGGAGACACAAACAGCAGTTCAAGATCACCTCGTTTTCCGTCTGCCTTGATGACCACACCACCGACCGGCCTGCCATCCTGCATGATCCGGTAAGCCTCGCCGCCATCGATAGCTGTTTCGATCGTTTCACGGGAGATTATCTCACCTTCTTCTTCAAAATGATCATCCCGTCTGCCGAACTCTTCCAAAGCGCCGTAGTTGAACGCTTCCTGGTTGTCCAGAATGAACTGTTCCCTGTCGACGGAAGTCAGGGGAACGAGAGCAATATTTGCATCTGCTATATTTTTACACCTCACATACTGGAATAACAGTTTATCAGAGTATGTTAAGTTTCGCTTCTACAAGAACATATCCGATTCAAATCACCCATGGTTGTAACGATATGATTTTTAGATTGCCTCCGGTTGAAATCGGATTCCCCCTGATATGGGTGTCAGATAAGGATCCCGCTTAAGTGATCGATCTCGTGCTGAATGATCTGTGCCGTCCATCCGGAATATTTCTGCCGGTGCTTTTTCCAGCCCGCATCAAGATATTCCACTTCGATATTCTGAAAACGGATCGTCTTTCGAACCCCGGAGAGGGAGAGGCAGCCTTCCTCTGTCTCATAGGGGGTGTCTCTCCTTACAATGACAGGGTTGTACATTACAACGTTGATCAGTCCTATGTTTACGATGATGATCTTTTTCTTTACACCGATCATGTTTGCCGCCATGCCGACACAGCGGTCACGGTTTGCCTGCAGGGTATCCTGCAGGTCCTGCCCGACCGGCAAATCCTGTATTGTTGCAGGCTCTGATTTCCGGCCGAGGAACAGTATATCTTTAACGATTGGTCGAATCATGAATAGTCCCTTTCGCGGTATTCTCTGTCGGCTTAACTGCAGGACATAATGTCCATGGCATTTGCCCGGGTTGTTTTTTCTTTAGACTGTATCATACAGGTCGCCCTCAAAGATATTGAATCTTACAA
>JAUNJS010000090.1 GCA_030533125.1 Eubacteriales bacterium
CCGTGAATCACATAGCATACAAGGCTCTTAACCTGAACTGCCCCATTGAAAATGGACAGTAAATCGAAGGCTAAAAAAAGCATCTTCTATACAATTGAGATAAAAGAACTAGAACAGATTCTGGATATTCCCAGAGCAACAATTCGTTTCTATGAGAAATGTGGTCTTATTAATCCTGAGCGAAATTCTGACAATGATTATCGAGAATACACTGATTTAGATGTCTCAACACTAAAAAGAATAGTAGTACTTCGAAAGATCTGAAATATATGAATCTGTTTTAACAAGCTGATGCGGGAATGTGATGTCGTGCACTATCTTGTCGGGCTGGATCCCGAACTGCAGGAAACTTATGATCTGTACCAGAATCTTATGCATGCCCTTAAAAACAGAAATCCGGACCGCTTCTTCCGGATCTGCAGAACAGAAGCGAAAGGAATATCCGGATTTATGAAGAAGTCTGTAAAAACACTTCTCAAATATGAGACCTATATCCGTAACGCAATGCACTATCAATGGTCCAACGGAGTTATCGAAGGTACCAACAACCTGGTCAAAGTCATCAAACGTATCGCTTTCGGTTATCGATCCTTTGTCTCATTCAAAGTCAGAATCCTTCTTATCGCCAACACTATGGTCCGCTTCAATAACAAAAGACATGGCACTTTCTTCTGTACCATGTCTTGATGTCTCGCTATCTATTTGATCTCTTCATCAACACCAGATTTGCAAGAACCCCTTTATTCTGTGTTACTCGATCATGATCGTGTGCTTTTCAGGAAGCTTCTTTACTTCTTCCTTCTTCGGGACATCCAGTCTCAGCACGCCGTCTTCAAATTCTGCTGCGGCCGTCAGATTCCCGCCATGCAGTTCAGCCGAGAGATCAGTCCTTCCAGTTCGCCCAGGGATGACAGATGATCATCAGCCGCTGACTGATCAAAATTAAACCTGCTGTCAGTGAGGGCGGCAGTTCTGACGCCTGCACGTTTCGCAGCGGCAATCCCGTAGCCGGAATCTTCGACGATGAGACAGTCATCCGGCGGAAGCCGCAGCTGTTCCAGCGCGTAAAGATAAATGGCGGGATCAGGCTTACTGCGGGTAAACTGTTCACCGCTGATGATACATTCAAAAAATGAACGGATCCCGCACTGGTGCAGAACGGTTTCAATATTATCCCCGGAACTGCTTGATGCCAGCACGATCCGTATATGGTTCTGTCGCAGAAAAGAAAGTACCTGCGGTACTTCCTTCCGCATTATAGTGGAGTAATCAACCGTGAAATCCTCAAACATCCCCTGCAGTTCCCTGATAAATGCGGGATCAGAAAGATCACGGCCCAGCAGATTCCCAATAAATTGTTTATCCTCTCTGCTGTCCATGCCGACAAGCGGATAAAGATGTTCCGGCGTCAGCCATGGGTACCGGGGCTGCAGTTTTTTATACTGATGCGAAAGATATACAATTTCACTGTCGATCAGAACCCCGTCCATATCAAAGATGACTGCCCTGATCATTGCTCAGATGCCGTCTTCCTCTTCCGTCTCATCCGGTGCTGTCAGGTCCAGTTTGAAAACCCCAAGTCCCTCGCGGGCTGTCTGAAGCAGTTCTTCTGCCAGACTGTCCGGATCCGCACCGTCATTGCCGCTCATATTGCGGATCACAAGATCCAGCAGAAGAGCCGCACTGACGCCGTGCAGAACTCGTACTTTTTCATACTGAACGCTCAGCGCAGCCGCCTTCAGATACGGTGTTCCGCCCATGATATCTGTCAGGATCATTACGGAGGAACGATCTTTATATGTCTCTATTGCACGCCTCAGATCTTCTTCCAGTTCTTCCGGCGTATATCCGTCATTAAAATCAACAGCTGTAATGTCAGCCTCCCCGCCGGCAAGAAGTCTTGCGTTGGAAGCGAGGCCGGTTGCGAAACCGCCATGTCCGGTTACGATAATTCCTATCACTTTCAACCTCCCCGGGCCATGCGTTATTATGTTCAGCCCGTCTAGGAATTAAATACCTCAAATTCAAAAGTTTTTGTTGCGGCATCCAGGTATTCACGGCTCATGTCGATCGGCCTGTCCTGCTGATCATAAACAAGGTTTTCAACCAGGATCACAGGTTTGTTTATGTCGATCTGCAGCGCTTCAGCAGTTACCTGATCAGATAAAACTGCAGAAATCCTGCGAAGTGAGCGCACAATATGGACGCCATATTCTTTTTCCATCACCGCATAAAGCGAATGCTGTTCAAAATCATATTTGTTTATACCGGGAAAGATCTCCTCAGGAATATAGTTTTCGACAAATACAAACGGTTCATCCGCTGCATAGCGCATACGGACAATATGCCATACCCTTCCCGTATACGGTGTTATGTCCCCGAAACGGACATCTTCACCTTTCAGCCATTCCTGTCTGATCATTTCCGTCCTGTGAGGAAGTCCAAGAATTGCCATTTCCCTGGCGAAACTCATCTGCTTGTCAATAAAACGTCCGCGGCTGTTTGAGGAACGGACAAACGTTCCGATGCCCCGCTTTCTTTCGACATGCCCGCTTTCGATCAGGGCATTATATGCCTGACGTACAACCGGACGCGAAATATCGTACGTTTCGCAGAGTTCTTCCTCCGTCGGCATTTTACTGCCGGAGGGAAGCGTTCCATCCATGATGGCTGATAAAAGTCCCTGACGCAGCTGCTCATACAGCGGCAGCGCACTGCTTTTATCCACTCTTAATCCTTTGACTTCTTTCATAATTATTTCTTCTCCAGTCCAGTCAGAGATCCCACCCTAAAATCCAAAACCGCCGGCTGACAGACAGTTTTCAGCAGAAACTCTCTGTCCTTCTTCTATGGCGCCGATCAGCACATCGGCAGGCATCACTTCACCTTTTTTCCATCCGGCTGCCGCAAGATCTGTCACAAACGCTGCCAGGAATGAATCTCCTGCGCCCATTGTATCATGCGGAATCACCTGACTGACTGTTTTTCTGATGATTTCCTTTCCGTTTGACAGAATCTGTCCCTGCGCCCCCATTGTCGCCAGCACATGGATAATGTTCCTTGCATGCATTGCGTCCGCAAAGGATCTGAACTCCTCATCGCTCATAGGATCGCAGGAAAACATTGCCAGGTCGATTGCGCCGCAGACCTGTTCACAGTATGCTTCCGTTCTGTATTTTTCCTTTTCTCCGAAATCAAACACGAATACCGGCGGCAGATTTTCAATTTCTTTCAGGTACTGCGGAATCTTGGCATTACAGCTGGTAACGATTACATCGGCCGTTTTCAGCTCCGCCAGTTCCTTTTCACCGATCCTGACAGGTCCTGCCCAGGAGTCACCTTCGATGACACCCCTGAAAGATCTCTCGCCGTCGATGACGTCATAGCAGCACTGCTTCGTAGTACTGCCCGGCAGAACGGGACAGTGTTCAATCGAAACATTGTTTTCGATCAATGCCTGCCGCAGAACATCGCTGTATCCATCTGTGCCGAAACTTCCCAGATATTCTGCCTGCGCCCCGCACCGGGCAGCGTGAACCGCAACGTTCACGGCATTTCCGCCGGGATGGACCTCATCCAGGTTCTGGTAAACATCTACACAGTTGTCACCAAGGGCAATCAGTTTCATAATCAATAACTCTCTTTCCGGTAATAGCGGCGGATATCCAGGGAATGGCCTGTGATCTCTTCGATATTTTTGCTGATTCGCTGCAGCACTGCCGCCATAATGACCGGACTCAGATATTTCCGGAATTCATCACTGATACCCGGCAGTGCATAATCTGCAGTATCGAAACAGGTCAGCTTGTCCGTATGCCGTACAGCAAATTCCTTCACCCTTTCATCCAGAATACGGGTCGGGCCTTCTGTGAGGAGCAGCGTCATGCAAACGTCTTTTTCCAGCAGTTCCAGTGTTCCATGGAAGAATTCCGGACTGGATACGCTCTTTGTGCGGATCCACTGGCTCTCCTCAAGAACACACATACTGTATGAATACGCAGTCGGCCACAGATCACCTGATCCCACCCAGATGTTGTATGGTTCGCCATGATAATTCAGTGCATATTCGCGGCACTTCTCATCCGCCTGTTTGCGTACCTGGGCAAGCGCATAAGCCAGATTTTTCAGCTCATCCGCAAATCTCGGATACGCATCAAAGCAGCCGCTGTTATACAGGATCCTGCCGATCATTAAATATAATACCATTTCCTGCGGTCTTCCATCTCCGTAAACAACACATGCATCACTTACGGATTCAAGAACAGAGTTTTCCTTACCGACTACGCTGACGATGTATACTCCCTGTTCTTTCAGCCATCTGGCAGCCTGTACTGTCTCCCCTGTATCTCCTGATTTGGAAGTCAGGAACGCTACTGTTTTATCTGTGATCCTGTTGCAGGCACCAAGCATAAGGTCAGCGGACAAGACGTTTTCTGTCGGAAGTTTTGACATATGACGGATATAAAACGGAAAGGGATCCAGCATCGCCTGGGAACCGCCGCTTGATGTGAACAGAAGCAGATCGAAACCGTTTTTTGTTATTTCATCCGCGATCGCTTCAATTTTCCCGCGCTGCCGATAAATAATTTCGCCATTTTCAATAATCTTTTTTTCATCAAAATTGATCATATTCATTTTTTACGCTCCTTACTAAAAGAAAGCCCGGCTGCATGTTTTACAGCGGGCTTTCAAGTTTCCAAATTACATAATGCCGACTGCAGAAAGCAGGATTGAGAAAATGATAACAATAACGATGAGTTTCATCGTATTGACATTCTTCTTCTTGAACAGCCAGTAGAGAAGGAAGACAAATACCAGCGGCAGAAGACTCGGGAGAATGGAATCAAAGATACCCTGGATGGATACGTTTCCAACTACGACCAGTGATTCCGGGAATGCGAATGATACATAGGACGGAATCAGACCGCCTACAACCATGACGCCCAGAATACCTGCTGCCTTTGTCAGCGCACCGGCATTATCACCAATATATTTCACAGCCGTCAGACCGGCGTTATAACCCATCCTGACAAACAGGATACGGCTGAAGATTGCTGTAATCGCCCAGAAAGCGATGTAAATGATCGGACCCAGTACACTGCCCTGACCTGCCAGTGAGCAGCAGATTGCGGCAATGATCGGCATCGCTGTATACCACCAGATGGCATCACCAAGGCCTGCCAGCGGACCAAACAGACCGGTTTTCAGGCTGTGGATCAGTTCTCTGTCCTGATGTGACTCTTCCATGGATACGATCAGACCCTGCAGGATAGCAGCCATATGCGGTTCGGTGTTGATGAAGTCCAGGTTGTTCTTCAGTGCACCGGCCATTTCATCGTTATTATTCCCGAAAATCTTGCGGAAGCACTCTCCCATACCCCAGGCAAAGCCGACTGCCTGCATACGTTCAAAGCTGAAGCAGGACTGTTCAAACAGAGATCTCATTGCTAATCTGTCGAGATCTTTTTTCGTGATTTTATTTTCAGATGCCATCTTCAAAATCCTCCTCATACGCAGGTGCTGCAGTACTCTTGCTTTCCTTCACATCTTTTGTGTATCCGATCCATGCAATTGCACCGGCAATAATGGCAACCGGCAGAATGTTTGCACAGTTTGTAATGATCATGATGACAAAACCGGCAAGAAGATACGGGACGTTTTCGCCCTTCAGCATTACAACCAGCAGCAGTGCAAGACCTACAGCAGGCATCAGACCGCCGGCAACTTCGAAACCGTGGATCAGCCATTCCGGGAATGCGTTGACAAATGCAGCGATTCCGCTCTGGAAAGCATATACGGAAAGGAAAGCAGCGAGGGCAAATGCAAATGAGTAAATAAACTGACCGGTAAACATAATGCGGCCGATTGCCTTTTCGTCACCGTTTTCAGCTGCTCTGTCAACAGCCGGCAGGAAACCTGCGTACAGTGTATTTGTTGCGATACCGATCCACTGACCGATCAGTGCAAACGGAATAGCAAGACCCATAGCAGCTGTAACATCCTGACCTGTTGTATAAGCCAGTACAGTTGTCATCAGGCCGGCAAACAGCGGATCCGGCGGTACTGTTCCGCCTACCGTCAGCAAGCCCAGATAAGAAAGTTCCGTAACGGCGCCGGCAGCGAGACCGAGCTGGACATTGCCGAGGACAATGCCTGTCAGGAATGCAACTACCAGCGGTCTGAACCACATGAAGGATTCCATGTGTTTATCAAAGGCACAGATGAACACGACGACCGCGACCAGTATGCCCTGAATAAATGTAATTTGCATATTGATTTTTCTCCTGTTCTATTAATGAATCGTCAATAATTCATTTTTTGATTTCAAAATCATACTTTTTGTCACCCGGTGCGATCTGGATGTAAACATCTACACCCTGGGCACGGATGTATCGAAGGTCTTCGAGATCTTTGTCATCTACATAAACATGTGTCTCATTACTGACAACTTTTCCTGCAGACATATGCATATTTCCGATACACAGTTTGTCGATCGGAACGCCGCCTTCCACGAGAGCGCGGGCGCTCTGCGGATTTCTTACCACAAGAAAGATATGTTGTCTGGGAGATGCTTTGTGAATAACAGCGATCGTTTTTTCGATTGTAAAGAAACGAATGCCGCACCCGGCATTCTGTGCTGTGGCACGCATCAGAGACTGCTGTACTTCGTCAGATGCGACAATATCATCCGCAACAACGATCAGATTACAGCCTGCCAGCGAACTGGTCCACGCAACGCCTACCTGTCCGTGTACCAGTCGGTTGTCGATTCTTGTCAACAGAATATCAGGCATACTATCCTCCTATACCTTTCGTTGATCTTTCCGCAGAAAATACGGCCGTTCATTTTCTGTGGATTGTCACAACATTTGTTATGTTGTATTTACAATATAACGTCCTAACATATATGTGTCAACAGGATTATTAAAAAAAATCAAAAAAACCAAGATGATCTCTGAAAGATACATGCAGGCTGCCGTATCCCCCCCCGTCCGGAAATGCAGTAAAAAGCGCTATATAGTGATATAAATATAAAATATACCGATAAAGCATCCGAGGCATTGATGAAAATCCCTTCTGCTGACCGCGGCCGGCACCAGGATCACCTCCGGATCGGAAAAGTATCAACATTTTTTTAAATTTGTTATTACATTATTACATTATGATGTTATACTGTTACCAGAACATGAGGAGGATAAGATGACAGATACCAAAAAAACAATGCAGGACTACATCGCTTCCTGTCCTGCGTACATCCGCAATAATATCGAAAACAGCAAAGAACTGACAAAGCCTGCTGTTGAGGAATTCCTGAAAGGAAACTACCGGACGATCTGGATCGTAGCATGCGGTTCATCCATGAACGGCTCCACCTGTGCCCGTTCCTTTATCCGCCGTTATCTGAATTGTGAAGTCAAGATCGTTGCGCCGTTTACTTTTGTCGCAGCTGAAAATGATCTCCGGGATGATGACATGGTGATCATTGTTTCACAGAGCGGCTACAGTCTGAATGCCCTGGAAGCAGCTGATACAGTCAGACAGAGAGGACGCCGCTGCCTCGCTTTGACCGGGGATCTGGAAAGTGACCTGGCCAGGAAATGCGACATCGCAGCCAACTACGGCGTAGGCCGTGAAACCGTGGCATATGTCACAAGGGGCGTAACGACGCTCGCCCTGTTCTTCATGCTGTTTGCCCTTGAGGCTGCGGCAGCCAGCGGCAGGATTTCCGAAGAAGAAGCTTCCGAACTGAAAGACCAGCTACGTACAGCAGCTGATATCAACGAACAAGTTCAGACAAAATGGGCTTCTTTCCTGGAAGATAACTACCGCGGTCTGTCCGGCATGACCAACGCCTATGTATGCGGTGTCGGTGCCAATATGGGCACAGCTATGGAAGGCGCTCTGAAATTCGGAGAAACACTGAGTTTTCCGACTGCTGCTTATGAAATCGAAGAATACATTCATGGGCCAAACATCCAGATGACTCCGCGTTACAGTGTTTTCCTGATTGACGGCGGTTACGGATCCGAACGAATCCGGAAAATCTATGAAGGCACAAGAATCGTTACCGATAATGCTTATCTTCTGACAACTGACAGCAGCTATACCGGGGACCACGTATTCAATGTTCCCTGCTCCCTGCCAGAAGAAATGACTCCTCTGTGCTTCCTGCCTTTCTTCCAGCTGACCGCCTGGAAACTGACGGAAGATCTGAACAGATGGGACAAGCATCCGCTGCAGAGAAAGATGGAAAAGTACGTTTCGTCAAAATCCGAGAATTATACCAACAGTCCGTTCTCCCTGGATACACCGGGCAGACAGTAAACATTTGCTGAATGGAAATTTTCGCTGCTGTCTGTTTCGCCATTGCGTGCGCAGATCTTCTTTTTGACGACAGGCTGCATCTCGGAACAGCATTAAAAGAAGGACTCGGCGCTATCACTGAGCTGCTCCTGCTGATGTGTGGTTTTATGGCATTGTCCCCGTGGATCGCATCACATATTGCCCCGGCAGTCACTCCTTTTTTCAGGATGCTCGGCTGTGACCCGTCACTGTTCGCAGGTATCATTTTCTGCTGCGATGCCGGGGGTGCTTATCTTGCAAAACAGATCGCATTCGATCCACAGGCTGCTTTATACAACGGGCTGATCGTAGCTTCCTTTTTCGGAGCGGCAATGACCGGCGTAGTTCCCCTTTCTCTCGCCAATACATCCGGCCGCAAAAGAGAGGCTGCTGTCAGAGGACTTTCAATTGCATTTATTGCTCTCCCTTTCAGCTGTCTGGTAACCGGCACATTTTGCCATATGCCATTGCTGCTTATGATGAAAAACACCTGGCCCCTGCTGATTCTTTCGCTGTTTCTGCTTTGCTGTCTGGTGTATTTTACGCAAAAAACAGTATCCTTCTTCAGCGTCCTTGCGATTCTGATCCGGGCTGCTGCGTTGACGGGTTTTTCCATCGCGATCCTGCAGGAGGCTGCCGGAATCGTAATTCTGGAAGGCCTGACGCCTCTGGATGAGATTTATCCTGTCATTGTAAGGATCGGCGTCTTTCTCGGCGGTATTCTCCCTTTCTTTACCGTTCTTCAGAAAGCGCTGCAGCGTCCTTTGATCCGGCTTTCCCGCAGAATCGGCATTTCACTGACAGGTGTATCTTATCTGTTTCTGTCAACCGCAAACGATATTCCGACGCTTCTCAATCTGGATATCATGGACGAAAACAGTATTATGCTCAATGTAGCCTACGCAATGATTACCGCTTATACCGTCGGGGATTTCCTCGCTTTCACGCTGACTTTCGCACCGCACCTTGCTATCCCTATGATGCTGGGACGCCTGCTGTGCGGCCTGCTGATCATCATGATCTGTCTTTGCGTCATAAGGAAAACTCCGGCGCACATTGACAGCAACAAGGCGGAGCAAGCCGGATAACTTTCGGCTTTCGTTATCCGAACAATAATACTGTGAAATGAGCGCAAGCCCGGTCCGGGCCTGCGCTTTTTTCGGCTGTCGGAAAAGGCACATAAAAAG
>JAUNJS010000091.1 GCA_030533125.1 Eubacteriales bacterium
CTGCAATCAGACACCGCGCAAGCTTGCTTGCAGCGGGGGCTGATTATTGCGCCGGTGACCCTCTATTCCTCCAGGCCGGCGAGGTAATTGATGAACTGCTGCGCGGTGCGCCCCGAGACTCCCCCGCTTCTGAGCTCCCACTGGTTTGCCTTCAGAGCCAGCTCGTCCTCGGCCAGATGAATCTTCGGGTTCCTTTTCGCCAGCTCGCTGACGATGTGCAGATATTCCTGATGGGAGGGCTTCATGTAACCGATCGAGATGCCGAAGCGCGCGACGAGCGAAAGCTTCTCCTGCAGGGTGTCGGAGCGGTGGAGCTCGTCGTCCGAGCGGTCCGCGCGGTCCGACCAGGTCTCCTTGATCAGATGACGGCGGTTGGAGGTCGCGTAGATCAGGACATTCTCGGGTTTCGTCTCCAGGCCGCCCTCGATCACGGCCTTCAGATACTTATACTCGATCTCAAAATCCTCGAAGGAAAGGTCGTCCATATAGATGATGAAACGGTAATTGCGGTTTTTTACCTCCGCGAGGATCCGCTGCAGGTACCGGAATTCATGCTTGTAGACCTCGATCATGCGGAGTCCCCGGTCGTAATACTGGTTCAGGATCGCCTTAATGCTGGTGGACTTGCCTGTGCCGGCATCGCCGTAGAGCAGGACGTTGTTGGCCGCGCGGCCGCAAACGAAGGCCTCCGTGTTGGCGATCAGTTTCGCCTTCTGGAGTTCGTAGCCGATGAGGTCATCCAGCACCACATCGCTGGTCGCGGTGATCGGGATCAGGAAATCGCTCTCTCCGGCCGCCGTGTAATCCACAGTCTTCCCGCCGCCGGAAAAGAGCGTCCGGGCAGACTCACTTCCGGCTCCACTGCCAGCCGCGCGCACCGGGGCTGTACTCTGCGAACTTCCGCCGGTCCCGCTGCTCCACCGTTCATTGATCCGGAACGCTTTGTTCAGTCCGAACATCCCGACACCGTAATCCCGGTAAAAATCCGTGACAATCCGGTACATGTCATCCTCGTCAGATGCCTCCTCCAGATTACGGCTCAGCGCCCGGACCTTCTCGCTCACGCTCCGGTTGTAGACACAGCCCTTTTTCCCGACCGACTGATAATTTTCGATAATGGAAAAAACATCCGTATCCAGCGCCTTTTCCAGGGCGGAAAAATCATAGTCGAACAGCTGCCGGAATACCCGCAGATCATTTTTGACAAAATGATTGACCGAGCCCTCATTTGCCCCGACTTTTTCCGAGACAAGAGTGAACGGCGTCTCCGTCATGGCCAGAAGAAACGCCAGGTAGTTGTGCCACAGGTTTTTGTCAAAACCGTAACGGGTCGACAGGTCCAGCAGGCGGTGGATCTGGTCCAGCACCTGCGCCGTCAGGGCCTCCCGGTCATAGTCGCCCCTGTCAAAACGGCGGCAGACATCCGCAAGGCGCATGAGGATGCTGTCCTCCCCGATTTCCCTGTAGACGATGAGCTTGGATGTGAGTCTGTACATAGAACTTTCGCCCCTTTATCACAGCAGATGCGCGCGGAGCCCGGCGGGATCCTGCGCGGAGAGGTATGCAGGCGCCACGTCAAAGACGGTCACGGCCCCGGTGCGTCCCTCCGCGGACATACGCGCGATCGCGCGGGCATAGGCAGCGAGGACGGAACCCGTGAACTCCGGATTGGAGTCAAGCTTCAGGCTGTACTCAATAACATGGGTATGCTCTTTGTCCATCCCGGTCACGCCGCAGCGGATGACATTTCCTCCGTGCGGAAGCCCCGCGTGGTGCCGCTGCATCTCCTCGGCGCTGATGAAATACACGGTGGTGTCATATTCATCGAAATAATTGGGCATGGTTTTAATGTCGTGCTCGATCCGGGCGAGATCCGCGCCCTCCGCGGCCACGACAAAGCACTCGCGTGTGTGCTTCTCAATGGTCGTGAGCTCCGGGTTTTCCCCTCTGCGGACGCTCTTAACCGCCTCTTCGACCGGAATGGTGTACTGGCGCGCGTCGAGGACGCCGTCGATCCGGCGCACAGCGTCCGAATGACCCTGGCTGACGCCCTTGCCCCAGAAGGTATAATCCTTCCCCTCCGGCAGAATGCAGTTCATATAAAGCCTGTTCAGGGAAAACATACCGGGATCCCATCCGCAGGAGATGATACCGACATGGCCGCCCTTTTTAGCCGCGGCGTCCACATTCGCGAAATGAGCCGGGATGTTCGCGTGGGTGTCGAAGCTGTCCACGACATTATACAGCTCCGCGTACTTCGGAGTCTGCACCGGCAGATCCGTCGCGCTGCCCCCGCAGATAATCAGAACGTCGATCAGGTCTTTCATCCCGTCCTCTTCCAGCTTATCCTGGGAAAACACCGGAACGCCCTCTGTGCGGATCCGGACCGCAGCAGGATCCCGGCGCGTAAAGACCGCCGCCAGCTCCAGGTCGTCGTTCTGCGTAATGGCGCTCTCCACACCCCTCGCCAGGTTACCGTAACCGAGAATTCCGATTTTAATGCTCATTTATTTTCCCTCCAGCCCTGATAATACTCTGTTTCTGTTACAGCATGCGCGGTTTTTCGCACAAATCGTATACAAGTATACTACCGCGCGCAGGCAATTACAATGCAAAATTATGCCCGCGCACGCATAAAATCTCTGAAAGACCGGCAATATGCCGGAAAACACGCATAAAACAAAAAAACTTGCATATCCTGTGTCATGTATTGCTGATGAGAATCGCGCTGAGGATCAGCACAATACCCGCCAGCTCATCCGGATGCAGGATCTCATGGAACACCAGGATCCCGAGCAGGGTCGCCACCACCGGCTCCACGGACGCAAGAATGGACGCCCGCCCGTTTTCCACGCCCTCGAGCCCCCGCGTATATAACAGATAGGGGAATACCGTCGTCACGACGCCGAACAGAATGACAAACGCGGTCTGCGCCAGGCCGGCCGTCAGCGCGTCTGCAGTCTTGCTCATTGAGACAAAAGGAACCGTTCCGGCCGCCGCGAAAAGAAAGGTGTAAAAGGAGATGGTCAGGCTTTTATACCCCCGCTCCAGCGCGAAGCGTCCGAAAACAGAGTACAGCGCGTAGCCGAGGCCCGCTCCGATTCCGACGAGAATGTTCCCGGGGGTCATCCCGCCCGCGGTGGAATCGGAAATCGCCCCCGCGGTCCGCAGCAGCCCGCTCACGCAGAGACAGCCGGCAAGTGTCAACACCAGGGAGATCATTTTCCTGCGTGTGATCCGCTCTTTGAAAAAGACAGCGGACAGGAGGATGACAAAAGCCGGCGCGGTATACAGAAGCACAGCCGCCACCGACAGGCTTGTCCGCTCGATCGTGGTGAAATAGCACAGATTAAAAAAGACGATGCTCAGAACACCGGTTCCGACAAAACACCATATATCACGCGGCCGGATCCGGAACAGGGACCTGTCCCGGACGCACAGATACACAAAAAGCACCGCGGTCGTGACGATGCACCGCAGCTGCGCGATCTCCGCGGACCCGAGCCCGGTGCTTCCGAGCCTGCGGACAAACAGCCCCATGCTTCCCCACAGGGTTCCGGCGGCCAGTACATAAAGCGGCGCGTATCCCGCGCCGCCGCTTTTCTGTTCCATTTTCCTCCTTGCCTTAAGCGCGCTTTTTCTGTGCGCGTTTGTTTCCTCGAGCCCCCGCCGCTGTCAGGCCGCGGAAAGCGCATCCCGGACGCGCGGTTTCTGTGCGCATCTGTTTCAGCAAGCCCCCGCCGCAGTCAGGCCGCGGAAAACGCATCCGCGCCTCACGATCACTCCTCTGGCGCGCTGTCCCTCACCGCCCTGTACGCAAGAATGCCCGCCACCGGCTTGGCGTCCTGGATCCCGCCGGAGAAAATCTTTTCACACAATTCCTCCATGGAGAACGCGCACAGCCCGATCTCCTCCGCCTCGTCCAGCTGCTGGTCATGCACTTTTTCCAGTTCCGTGGCAAGATAAATCTCCGTGGCCTCGTTGCACCATGCGATGGCTGTGAGCGTCCTGCAGAGTTTCCTCATTTTCCCGGGCCGGTACCCCGTCTCCTCCTCCAGCTCCCGCGCCGCCGTCGTCAGCGGATCCGGATCCCCGGCGTCGCAGGCCCCGGCGGGAAGCTCCAGCGCCTCCCGGTCGATCGCGGGACGGTACTGCCGGATCAGCAGAATGCGTCCGTCCGGAAGCACCGGAACCGTGCAGGCGCCGCCGCCCCTTTTATGGCGGACGTAGTCCCAGGTCTGGCGCTGGCCGTCCGGAAGCACCATATCGTCCCGGTAAAACTCCAGCACCGCGCCTTCTGCTGCCAGTCTTCGTCCCGTTCTGCGCAGTTTATATTCCATCGCGCTCTCCTCCTGCCTTTTTCCGGCTCAGCGCTGCCAGCCGGCCCAGATGCATGGCGTTGGAGGCCTTAAACAAAACAGCCGTTCCGGGCCTGGTGATCTCCTCCACCGCCTGCGCGGCGTCTTCGAGATTCCCGAACGCGCGCACATCCGGCACGCCCGCCTCCCGGGCTTCCTCCGCCATGGCCGCGGAAAGCGGCCCCACTGTGATCAGAATATCGATCCCTGTTTCCGCCGCCGCGCGGCCCACCTCGCGGTGGAGCGAATCGGCGAAGGCCCCCTGCTCGAACATATCGCCCAGAACAGCGGCTTTTATGATCCCGGGTACTGCCTGTTCCACACAGGCAAGCGCTTCCATCGAAGATTTCATGGAATCCGGGCTCGCGTTGTACGTGTCATCAAACAGATAAAAATCCCCGTATTCTTCACAGGGCATACGCTGTCCCTTAAAATCCGCGATCCCGTCCCGGATTTCCGCAGCCGTCATCCCCAGCAGATCCCCGACTGCCGCCGCAATCGATGCGGGATAGACGAGGTGCATCCCGATGGCGGAAATCCTGGCGTCAATCTCCCGGGGCTCCGCGCCGACGGTCTCCCGGGACTCCGCCGCATCGCCGCGCGCTTTTCGCGGCATGCGGATTTCGCAGAGGGTTGAGAACTCCGCGCGTCCTTTTTCTTTCCCCGCGGTCCCGATTTCCACGCGGATGTTTTTCACCCGGTAATCACAATCCGGCCCCTTCCCCGCATAGAACAGACGGTACCGCCCGGAAAGCGACACCTCTTCACGGATCCGCGGCAGGAAGTCATCGTCCCCGCACAGGATGGCTGCCCCGCCGTCCTTCAGCCCGTCAAAAATCTCCCGCTTGGCCTGAAAAATCGCCTCCCGGCTCCCGAGAAGCCCGATGTGGGCCGTCCCGATATTTGTGATCACGGCGAGATCCGGCTCCGCGATCCGCGACAGGTACCTGATCTCTCCCGGATGGTTCATCCCCATCTCGACGACCAGGACCTGATCGTCTTTCGACAGCCCGAAAATTGTCAGGGGAAGTCCGATTTCGTTGTTGAAGTTGCCTTTCGTTGCATGCACCCGGAAACGTCTGGACAAAACCGCCTGCACCATTTCCCGGCAGGTCGTCTTCCCCACGCTGCCCGTGATTCCGACAACCTTTACATCGAACTTTTCGCGGTAATACCGGGCGAGATCTCCCAGCGCGCGCCGCGTGTCCCGCACGAGGACATAGAATTTCCCGGGAACCCGGGCTCCTTCCTCCGGCACTTTGCTGATCACGCAGCCTGCGGCCCCCTTTTCCAGCGCGGAGGCGACATACGCGTGGCCGTCAAACCTTTCTCCGGAGAGCGCGAAAAAAACACATTTCTCCTCAACATTCCGGCTGTCCGTCACAACACTCCGGATCTTTACGTCCATACGCGGCGCAGAATCAGTTTCTTCGCACGGAAGTCCGGCAGCAGCGCCTCCCTCCTCCCGCAGCAGTTTTCCGCCGACGGCCTCAATCAGTTCTGACAAAAAAATCGTTTCCATAGTTTTGCTTTCTCAGAATTCTGTGTGCATCATTATACCCGGCGGAGCGGGTTAATTCCGTATAGCTGCTCCGCCGGGTATAACTGTCCCCTGTGTCCGTATCATTTTTTTCCGCGGATCCGCAGGCCGTCCTCCACAATCTTCTCGCACAGCTCCTCGAAGCTGATGCCGACGGCGGCCGCCTCCCGGGGCACAAGGCTTGTATCCGTCATGCCCGGCAGCGTATTGACCTCGATGAACCAGACGCGGTTTTCGGCATCGATCATGAAATCACTTCTGGAATAGGTCGAGAGCCCCATAATCTCATGGACCCGCAGGGCTGTCCGCCCGATTTCCTGTTCGATCTCCGCGGAGACGCGTCCCGGGCAGATTTCTTCGGTCGCGCCTGCTCTGTACTTATTGGAATAGTCATAAAAACTGGTCAGAGGGACGATTTCAACGGAGGGAAGCGCCTGTCCGCACAGGATCCCGCAGGTAAATTCCCGTCCGTCGATATACTGTTCCGTCATGAAAGTCTTTCCATAGGTCAGGCATTTTATGACCGCGTCCCGGAGTTCCTCTTCCCCGCGCACAATGTAAACCCCTACAGAAGAGCCTCCGCCCGGTGTCTTGACCACACAGGGAAGGGCTGTCTCGCGGCAGACTTCCCTGATCAGTCTCTCCCTGGCGTCCTCCTCTCTCTCCTCCTCCATGATTTCATAATCCCAGCGGCGGAAGAGCGGGGTGCGCACGCCCCCTGCCCCCACGATCGTCTTTGTGATCATTTTGTCCATGGCCATAGCGGCCCCGAGATAGCCGGATCCCGTATAAGGAACGCCATACATGTCAAAAACCGACTGCACGCGCCCGTCCTCGCCGTATTGCCCGTGCAGGGCGATAAATACAATGTCGGCAGCCCGGCACAGCTCCAGGACATGCTTTCCGAACAGAGCAGGGTGCTGCTCCCTTCGCAACAGGCGCAGGCTGTCCAGATCAGGTGCTTTTCCGTCAAACCTGTATTCCGCGATCGGCGGAAGGGACGCAAACAGGGATTCCGGGTCGAAGCAGTCTCCCGCCTCCTCAAAACCAAGATAGAGGTCCGCGAGGACCGCCCTGTGCCCGCAGCGCCGCAGGGCCCCGCAGACCTTTGCTCCCGTCAGAAAAGAAATATACCTCTCCGTGCTGCAGCCTCCGCACAGAACCACGATTTTCAGTTTTTCCAACAATAACCCTCCTCGAAACTCCCGGAACTGCCGCGCAATAAATGCTTCCTCCGTTTTGTCCTTTCCTGTTGAATCATTTATTTTGCGGCCGTTCTTAAAATGGCCGCGGTCCCGACTGTGTATATCCGGAACCGCGGCCAGGATCATTGTGTGACAGGTCCTTATTCCGCGGAGGCCTGCTTTCTGCGGCGGCGCTTTGCGGGAAGCTTCACCTTATCGAGATGCCAGATATCCTGCACATACTCCTCGATGGTCCTGTCGGAGGAGAATTTTCCGACAAAGGCGACGTTGAGGATGGCCATCTGGGCCCAGCGTTTCTGATCCTTGTAGGCCTCGCAGATGTCATGCTGCGCCTGGATGTAGGCGCGGAAGTCCTTGAGGATGAAATAGCGGTCGGCCGGATCCATGCCGTTCTTCTGCAGGAGGCTGTTGTACAGCGGGCGGAAAAGCTCCGGATTCTCGGGGGAATAGGTCCCGTTGACGAGCTGCACAAGCACCTGGCGGATCTCCTCGTCCTCGTTGAAGATCTTCATGGGATCGTAGCCGCCGTTCTTCTCGTATGCCATGACTTCTTCGGAGGAAAGGCCGAAGATGAAGGCGTTCTCCTCGCCGACTTCCTCGACGATCTCGACGTTCGCGCCGTCCATGGTGCCGAGGGTGATGGCGCCGTTGAGCATGAACTTCATGTTGCCGGTGCCGGAGGCCTCCTTACTGGCCGTGGAAATCTGCTCAGAGATGTCCGCTGCGGCAATGATCATCTCCGCGTTCGAAACCTTATAGTCCTCGATGAAAACGACCTTGATCTTATCGTCGATGGACTCGTCGTTGTTGATGACGTCGGCGACGCTGTTGATCAGCTTGATGGTGAGTTTCGCGGTGCGGTAACCCGCCGCCGCCTTCGCGCCGAAGATAAAGGTGTGCTTCGGAATATCCAGCGTGGGATCATTCTTGATCCTGTTGTACAGATACATGACGTGAAGGATATTCAGGAGCTGACGCTTGTACTCGTGCAGACGCTTGACCTGCACGTCGAAGATTGAGCGGGGATCCACTTCAATCCCGTTGTGCTCGAGGATATAATCCGCGAGACGCACCTTGTTCTTGTATTTGATGTTCAGGAATTCCTTCCTGGAGCGCTTGTCGTCCGCGTAGACCCCGAGCTCTTTCATGCGGGAGAGGTCGGTGATCCACTCGTCGCCGATGTGGTCGGTGACCCATTCCGCGAGAAGCGGGTTGCCGTGGAGCAGGAAACGCCTCTGTGTAATGCCGTTGGTCTTGTTGTTGAACTTCTCGGGGAACATCTCGTAGAAGTCCTTCAGCTCGCGGTTCTTGAGGATCTCCGTGTGGAGCCTCGCGACGCCGTTGACGGAAAAGCCCGCGACGATCGCCATGTTGGCCATGCGCACCTTTCCGTCGTAGACGATGCTCATGCTGCGCTTCTTCTCCTCGACGTCCGCGCCGGTGTGCTGGTAGGTATCCCGGATTTCCGCCTCGAATCTCCGGTGGATCTCCTCCACGATCTGGTAGATGCGGGGAAGCAGCTGAGAGAACAGGTCGATCGGCCATTTTTCAAGTGCTTCCGCCATGATCGTATGGTTCGTATAGGCGACGCATTTGGTCGTTACCGCCCACGCTTCGTCCCAGGTGAGTTCGTAGTCATCCATCAGGATCCGCATCAGCTCCGGAACCACCAGGGTCGGATGCGTGTCGTTCATCTGGAAGACATACTTCTCGTGCAGGTTCCGGACGTCATCATGCGTCGTGAGATATTTCTGCACAGCCTGCTGGAGAGAGGCGGAGACAAAGAAATACTGCTGTTTCAGGCGCAGCTCCTTGCCCTGATAATTCTCGTCGTTGGGATACAGGACATCGCAGATCGTCCTCGCGAGGTATTCCTGCTCCACCGCTTTGTGGTAATCGCCCTTGTCGAAGGAATCGAGCTTGAAGCTCTCGACCGGCTGCGCGTCCCAGATGCGCAGAGTATCGACAAAGCCGTTGCCGTAGCCGAGGACGGGAAGGTCATAGGGCACCGCCTTGACGGCGTTGTAATCCACGACCCTGTACATGACCCTGCCAAGCTTTTCATTGTGGTAGGGCTCGACACGGCCCCCGAAATGGACCTCCTGTGTATATTCGGGCCTTCTGAGTTCGAGCGGGTTCCCGTTTTCCAGCCAGTTGTCCGGCACTTCCTTCTGGTAGCCGTCCACGATCTTCTGCTTGAACATGCCGTAGTGGTAGCGGATGCCGCAGCCGTAGGCCGCATAATTGAGAGTCGCCAGAGAGTCGAGGAAACAGGCCGCGAGACGGCCGAGGCCGCCGTTGCCCAGAGCGGCGTCGGGCTCCTGGTCCTCGATGGCGTCCAGCTTGAAGCCCAGCTCCTTCAGGGCTTCCTTGATCGGCTGATAGGCCATCAGGTTGATGGCGTCATTGCCGAATGC
>JAUNJS010000092.1 GCA_030533125.1 Eubacteriales bacterium
CCTGGCTGTACCGGAAAACGCACATCCGCGTCAGGACTGCTCCGCGTCGGAAAATACACGCCTGCGCTTGAGCAGAACCGACGCGAGCAACTCTCCCAGCAAAAAACAGCCGATCACTTCTCCGACCGCCACGGAAACCGCCAGAAGGGGAAGCGGCATGTTGACCCCGTATCCGTACCGGAGAATCAGCGGAATAATAACTGTATTCGACAGAATTGCGGGGATCGGGACAAGCCAGCGGTTGAATCGCAGGGCATATCCAAAAACGGCCCCGATCAGCGTCGCGATGCTCCCGAACACAATATCCCAGAAGATGGCGCCCCCGAGCAGGTTTGCCAGAATACATCCGATAAACAGTCCCGGAATCGCCGCCGGGGTAAACAGCGGCAGAATCGTCAGCATCTCCGCAATCCGGATCTGCATCGCTCCAAAGGAAATGGGAGCGAAAATCACTGTCAGGACCACATATATTGCCGCTATGGCCGCTCCCTGCGCCATAAATGTCGCCGCTGTCGCTTCATTTTTCAAAATGACACGCACACTCCTTTTCGTTATTCCCGCGGAACCGGACCGGCAGAAGCCGCCCCGTCGTTCCTTTCGTTCCCGCCGGACTGCCGGCGCGCCAGCACGGAAACCTCATATTCTTCGTCTCCCGTCACTTCCTTCAGGACATGAAGGAATGGCGGGATTTTTACTTCTTCCCTTTCCTCACGGAGAGAGACCTCCAGAACCGCCCTGTCCGTCCAGAACGGATACAGATCGATCTCATAATACTGCCTTTGCCAGGTGAGGCAGTAACGTGTCTTTTGAACCGGCGGGATCGACGGATCGGCACTGCCAAGAGACCGCTGGTATTCGCGCGCGGAGAGCTTTCCCTCCGCTTCGAGGCGCTTTCTGCCGCCTTCGATTTTGTATCTCGTCAGATAAAAAACCTCATCGTCCCCGCTCTTCCGCCTGCGGACACGGACTTCCTCATCCTGTCCGGCGCGCAGATACACCTGCTCGATCTGTACGCGGTGGCAGTCCGCAAGACCTTCCAGCACATCCGGATCCGGATACTCGATCAGATAGCGCCGGCGGAACTCATAGGGCACCGGTTCTCCCAGAAAAGCGGCGATTTCCGCGATCAGGCGGCGCATTTTGTTCTCAAAGCCGTTCAGGTTTTCTATAACGCGGAAATACGGGTGTTCCCTCCACGCCGCGATCGTCCGGTCATCCAGGGCGGCCGCCTCCTCCGGCGTCTCATCCCGGATCGCGTTGGTCTGCGTTCCGTAAAAAACGCTCGCGTTTTTGGCCGTTGTCTCCAGATGGAAGACAGCGTCATAATTCCGCAGCATTTCCTCCGCGGTCACGCCGAGAACCCGCAAAGCCTCGGCAAACTCCTCTTCGGACATATAAGCCCGGTTGTCAAAAAAACCCCGGTCACAGACGATCAGTACCTTGCGCGGCACCGGACCGGATGTCTCAGGCGGAACCTGCGCGTTCCGCGCAGCTACGCCTTCCTTCTCTTCCCGCCCCGGAGAATCTGGCTCCGTGAGCTTTCGCGTCTGCGTCTCCGTCCCCGGAGAATCCGTCTCCCTGAGCGTCTGCGTCTCCCGCCCCGGAACGCTCTGCTCCGCAAGACCCCGGAACACATACCCCGGCGTGCCCCTGCGCGAAATATCGAGGGCCGCCTGCGCGAACACCTTCTCCTTTTCCAGCTGGAGCTTCATCTGGAACTCCTGGTACGCGAGAGAGGAGGAACAGCGCGCGGGCGTAATCCCCGCCGTCTTCATTTCCGTGGCCGGCTCCGACACAAACAGAATGATATACCCCATCTTCTCAAATGTATTCTGGATCCAGCTCATTCCGGTCGTCTTGCCCGCGCAAGGCCCGCCCGTAATGACAATTTTCCTGATCTGCGAAGTGTCCATTCCTTCTCCCTGCCGCGGCACCGCCCGAAGCTCTGCGCCGGGACGTCGATTCCTTCTTCCCGCCGCAGCACTGTCTGCTGGCGTCAGCGGAGTATCCGTTCCCTCGCCCTGCCGCGGCACCGCCCGAAGCCCTGCCCTGCGCACCGTTTCCCTGCCGCGCGAAAACACCTCGAACCCGGCAGGGGCGCAACATGTACAATCATTATTCCCCGAAGAGAGGGGTTGAGAAATAGCGCTCCGCCGTGTCAGGCAGAATCGTGACGACCGTTTTTCCCGGGCCGAGCTTCTTTGCCAGCTTCAGCGCCGCCGTGACATTCGTCCCGGAGGAAATACCGACCATGAGGCCCTCTTCCCGCGCGAGACGCTTGGAAGTCTCGATCGCCTCGGCATCCGTCGTAATACAGATCTCGTCATAGATCTCCTGGTTGAGGATATCCGGAATAATCCCGTCCCCGATTCCCATCTGCATATGCGTGCCGATCATTCCGCCCGCGAGGATCGCCGCGTTCTCCGGCTCGACCGCCCAGATCTCCATGTCGGGGTTATGCTCCTTTAAGACTTCCCCGATCCCGGTGAGCGTCCCGCCGGTCCCGATTCCGCTGCAGAATCCGTGGATGGGGCCGTCCACCTGCTGCAGGATTTCAATGGCAGTGAAGTTTTTCTGCGCCAGCGTATTGTTCGGGTTTGAGAACTGCTGCGGAACAAAAACCTTCGGATTCTTCTCCTGCATCCGCAGCGCCGTCTGCAGACATTCGTCGATACAGGCGCCGATGTCGCCCGCGTCATGGATCAGCCGGACTTCCGCCCCGTAATGGCGCACGAGTTTGGACCGCTCCTCACTGACCGAATCCGGCATGATGATGATCGTGCGGTATCCCTTTACTGCCCCGACAAGCGCCAGACCGATGCCCTGATTCCCGCTCGTGGGCTCCACAATGATCGTGTCCGGCTTGATCAGCCCCGCTTTCTCCGCCTGCTCGATCATATTGAGCGCCGTCCTTGTCTTGATGGAGCCTCCGACATTCAGACCCTCCACCTTCACCAGTACCCGCGCGCTCCCCGGCTCCGGCATCCGCCGCAGCTCGACCATGGGTGTGTTTCCAACCGCTTCCAGTATATTCCGATAAATCATCCCGATCTTCCTTTCTCTGTTCCTCTCTGCTGTCTTTGCCGTCTATGCCATCATTCTGCTCCGCAATTCGACTCCGCGGTTCACGATCGCGGCACAGGGCCGCAATTCGATTCCGCGATCTGTTTCCGCAATTCGATACCGCGTTTCGATTCCGCGTTTTGTTTCCGAATCTCAAATTCCACGTTTTGTTTCCGAAATTCGATTCCGCGATTTGTTTCCGCGTTCCGACTCCGTCCGTGATCGCGAATCCCATCGAAACAGAATACCATTGACAGGCACTGATTGCAAGCATCAGGTAAGACGCGGAAACGAAGCAGAAAGGGAACAGAAACGGAGCGCGTAAAAGGAACACGGAAAAGGGAACGGAACACGGAAACAGGCGCGACGAAGCGGGGGAGAATTTCATTGACAGGCACGCACCGCATGGTCCGTATAAAAACAAAACAGCCGGCATCGGCCGGAACTTGAATATCTTGAAAAGCGAATGCTTCAACTTGTTTCAAGCCACCCGCGCGGGGGCCTGCATAAATAGTATGCTATACTGACTCCGTAAACCGCGCATTTAAAAAGAGAGGAGAAAACAATATGCGAATGATCCCCGAAGAAACACAGTGCATGGTCATCGATATGCAGGAAAAACTCCTTCCCGCCATGTACAACAGAAGAGACTGCGAAGACAGAGTCCTTATGCTGGTCCGTGGCCTGCGCGCCCTGGAGATCCCGCTTCTCGTCACCCAGCAGTACACAAAAGGACTGGGCAACAGTGTTCCCCAGGTATATGAAGCGGCCGGCTCGGAGGAGTTCTTCGACAAACGCACCTTCAGCTGTGCGCAGGATGAAAATATCGTCGCCGCGCTCAAGGACAGGAACCGCAAAAATGTTATTATCTGCGGCACCGAAGCGCATGTCTGCGTCCTCCAGACCTGCATCGATCTCAAGGCCATGGGTTATCAGCCGATCCTTGTGACAGACGCCATTGCCTCCCGCAAAAAAAACGATCTGAAAATGGCCATTCAGCGCGCCATCCAGGAGGATATCCTTGTGACAACGGCGGAAGCCCTCCTGTTTGAACTCACGGTTGATTCCCGCAACCCGCACTTCAGGGAGATCTCCACCCTGGTAAAATAAGCACAGATCCGGCCGGGGCTGTCGCTCGAAAGCAATCCGTACTGCAGCCTGTTCTGCCGGTGCCGGGACCATCAGAAATAAATCCGAATTCAATATTTGTTTTGAACACAAAAGCCGGGCTTTGAAAAGCCCGGCTTTTTGATCTCCGGCTGTAACTCCTGTCCGGGCCCTCCCGAGGGCGTGGCTTCCTCCGCGGCGAACCGATTTCCTGCAAGGCCCCTGTTCAGGCTCTCTCGAGGACGTGGCTTCCTCCGCGGCGAACCGATTTCCTGCACAATCCCTGTTCAATGCCTCTCGGGGGCATAACTTCCTTCGAGGCGAACCGATTTCCTGCACAATCCCTGTTCAATGCCTCTCGGGGGCGTAGCTTCCTCCGCAGCGAACCGATTTCCTGCAGGGCCCCTGTTCAGGCCCTCTCGGGGGCGTGAACAACTGCTGCGATAATATCACTGATCGGTCCTATGTCAGCTGGACAAGCGGCGCACAAATACATTATAATTGAAACAGTATACGGCTCTCGAAAGTACTATGAGTCACATTTTTACATACACCACTTGCTGCGCATCTGCACCGGAGCAGGCAGGTCCGCCGCAGCCTCACAAAAAACGAAAAGGAGGACATTTTTCGATGATTTCCTGGAAAAACCTTGACACGCTGGCCGTGTATGACAAGTTCCTTGCGCTAAAGGGCAAGGTCAACATCGTGGAAGCCATGGCGGGAGAAGCGGGCGCGGCGCGCGTCGCGAAGTACTGTGTCCCCATGGCCTGCGGGATGAAATACAACTTCGCCGCCAAGGCGGTCGACGACGATTCACTGGCTGTTTTCGCCGAACTGGCGAAAGAGCAGCAGCTGATCGAAAAATATCAGGAGCTGCTGGACGGCGCCATGATAAACACCGGCGAGAAGCGTCTGGTCCTCCACCAGCTCTGCCGCGGGCAGCTGGGCAAAGACGTCATCGCGGACGGTGTGAACAAGCGTGAGTTCTATGTCTCCCAGCAGAATAAAGTCGCCGAATTCGCGAAGAAAGTCCACGCCGGCGAGATCACGAACGCGGCGGGTGAGAAATTCACCACAGTCGTGCAGATCGGCATCGGCGGCAGCGACCTGGGCCCCCGCGCGATCTACATCGCCCTCGAGAACTGGGCGAAGCAGAACGGCACGCTCAAGATGCAGGCGCGCTTCGTCAGCAACGTCGACCCCGACGACGCGGCGGCAGTCCTGAAGTCCGTCGACATCCCCCACTCCCTCTTCATTGTCGTCTCCAAGTCCGGCACGACCCTCGAGACCCTGACCAACGAGACCTTCGTCCGCAATGCCTTAAAAGACGCGGGCGTGGATCCTTCGAAGCACATGCTCGCCGTCACCAGCGAGACCTCCCCGCTGGCCTCCAGCACAGACTATCTGGAAGCCTTCTTCATGGATGACTACATCGGCGGCCGTTATTCCTCCTCCTCCTGCGTCGGCGGAGCGATCCTCTCCCTGGCCTTCGGTCCGGAGATCTTCGCGCGCATTATGAACGGCGCGGCCGAGGCCGACAAGACCGCCCTGAACCCCGATCTCATGCAGAACGCCTCCCTGCTCGACGCCCTGATCGGCGTCTATGAGCGCAACGTCGAAGGCTATCTGGCCACGGCGGTCCTGCCCTACTCCCAGGCGCTCGCCCGCTTCCCGGCGCACCTGCAGCAGCTCGACATGGAGTCCAACGGCAAATCCGTCAACCGCTTCGGCGAACCCGTGAACTATGTGACCGGCCCCGTCATCTTCGGCGAGCCCGGTACCAACGGCCAGCACTCCTTCTACCAGCTCCTGCACCAGGGCACCAACATCGTCCCGATGCAGTTCATCGGCTTTAAGGACAGCCAGGTCGGCATGGACGTCGATATCCAGGGCAGCACCAGCCAGAAAAAGCTGTGCGCCAACGTCGTCGCCCAGATCATGGCATTTGCCTGCGGCAAGGAAGATGAGAACCCCAACAAGGCATTCGCAGGCGGACGTCCCTCCAGCATCATCATCGCCGACCAGCTCACTCCCGAAGCTCTCGGCGCCCTGCTGGCCCACTTTGAGAACAAAGTCATGTTCCAAGGCTTCATCTGGAACCTGAACAGCTTCGACCAGGAAGGCGTCCAGCTCGGCAAGCTTCTCGCCAAGCGCGTCCTCGCCCACGAGACCGACGGCGCGCTGAAGGCGTACGCGGATATGTTTGAAATCTGATTGTCCGATGTTCCGGAACCGGCCTCGGATCGCGGACCAGCGCGAATCCTTTAATCAACCCCCGCCGACAGCGCCTGAAGTCCTGATGGCCGGCGGCTGCGCTATAACAAAAAATCAGACCCCCGGCAACAGCGCCCGATGTCCCGGAGGCCGACGGTTGGCTATCGCAACAAACCAATCCTCCGCAGGCAGCGCCCGCGGTTCCGGCGGCCGGCGGCTGCGCTATAACAAAAACCGAACCCCCGCAGGCAGCGCCCGCGGGGGTATTTTCTTTCGCGCCCTTAAGCGCGCCTTTTATCCTCAAGACCTGACACTTATACTCGGTAACGCATATACTTGCCGATACAAAAAGCGTTATAGTGAGAGATACTATTTATTCTGCTGCATTAAACGGCAGATAATTGCGTTAGCGAGTATTATAGCTTCGGGATATCTGCATGTCTTCTCTTCCGATTCCTGCGTCAGAAAGCATCGGCGCTGCTTATCGTTTATCCTTGTCAATGAACTCCAGGAAAACCGTGGCAACGAGGATATACACCATGCAGTGAAGGAGGAGGTCTCCCCAGTATCCTCCTATATTTGCCTTTGTTTTCTCATAGGCCTGTACCTGGCTCGCCTGCGCCGTCCTGCTCTGAATCAGATCCCTGACTTTGTTTTCTCCAACCATGTCGATCAGCTCACCCACGGTTGTCTCGACTGTCACTTCCTCATCCCTGCTCGCCTGTATTTCGGGACTTGCATTCATCATTTCGAGCATATCCCCCGCAGTGAATCCGCCCCCGATGTCTTTTTCCCTGAACTCAACGATGGATTTATTATTGTTTTCCGACAGAAAATCCAGAACCTGACCCAATTTTACCGTGATCCTGACGTTCTCTTTTCTCATCTTAAACAGGGCGTTCCAGCCGGTGACCATCGGCAGGTTGTTGTAATCCGCCTGCGCGGCGATGCATTTCATCCCGCTGCCGGAAATCGTCAGCCCCGTCATGCTCTGTCCCCATTCCGGGAGCGAAAACAGACCGCCCGAAAACACCAGTTGGAAAATGAGCACAAACGGCATCAGGGTCATCGCGGCCGTCGTGGTGTGTACCATGCAGGAAAGCATGAGGGAGAGCATGTCCGCGGCAAACGTGATCAGGAATATTGAAATGGCGACGTCCATCACCATGCTCGAGGTGAACATCCCGTTTTCGGGGAACTTGATCCCCATGCGCAGGCAGACATACATCGTCAGGATTGTCTGCACGAAACACAGCATCGCCTGATACAGGACGTTGGCAATGATGTAGGACGAAATGTGCATCCCGGAGCGGTGCTCGCGCTTGATGACATCCCTCTCTCTGACGATGGTCTGGATGGAATTGAAACAGCCGTTCCAGAGCGCGACGCAGGCGAGCGCGAAAGCGCCGAGAAGGGAACCCTCCATGGTGACAAACATGCTGACGCGGATGACCATGGCGACGAGGCCGGCCACGAGCGCGGACATGGGGAGAACCTTCCAGTCATTCTGGTAGAAAAATAGCCGGAACAGCCTGACCAGGAAGATCCGGATCTGCGTGATCCTGCCCCTGTAATGATTCGTCCGGTGATAGGAACTGGATGGAACTGCGTTCTGAATATTATCCGGCATTCTGCACCTCCACGAACTTCTCAATAAATTCATCCGCCCGGTCTTCTCCGCCGTCTTCCGCCCGGTTCACGGCCTTGACGATCTCTTCCATTTTTTCTTTTCCGAAAAACGCCCTGGCTTCTTCAATTGTCCCGTAGAAGGCGAGCCGTCCGGTCCGGTGCGCATCCTTCGCAAGCACGATGACATCGTCGAACAGATCGATCACGCGGTCCGGCGTGTGCGTGATGACAATAATAATCCTTCCCTGATCGGCGATCAGCCGGAGCTTCTGCATCAGCTCCCGCGCCATGACGCCGTCCAGCCCCGAATCCGGCTCATCGAGAATGAACAGCGCGGGGTTGGAGATATATTCCATCGCAATGGAGAGACGCTTTTTCTGACCGCCGGAGAGCTTCTCGACCAGGCTGTTCCGCAGAGACGTCAGGCCGAACATCTCCATGACATCCCCGACGCGCTTCCGGAGGTCGCTGCCGTTCAGGTCATTCGGGAGCCGGAGCAGGGCTGCGTCCATCAGGGTGTGATAAACCGTGTACTTGCCCCGCATCAGCTCCTGCTGCGGAACAAATCCCACCTCATAGAGCATTTTCCGATACTGGGCATAGACATCGGACCCGTTCAGATTCACCTTCGCGTGCGCTTTCTCATAGCCGTTGATCGCGCTGATCAGCGTCGTTTTCCCTGCGCCGGAGCCTCCGAGCAGGAGCACCATTCTGCCCGGCTTAATATACATATGAACGTCCCGCAGGAGACACTTTTTATGGATAAACTCCCTTACCGTCCGGCTCTCCAGATTGACCGTCAGACCCTTGTCCATCTCCACCGCCCTGACACCGGATACGATAGATTCAAACTCCCTGTCGAGATCCGCCGCCTGAACCTGCGGCTGGAATTTCGGGGAATACCCCCACAGCAGCGCTGTAGGCCCCGCCAGGAAGAACCACGGCAGCATCCATCTCCTGCGGACGCCATAGACATCGACCAGACCGGAAAAAATCCTGATCTCGAGCAGCGCCCTGGTGACCAGAACAACCGTTTCAAGCAGAGAGAAGAACAGCCGCACATTTGCGTTCCCTCCGGCCGTCCATGATTTACCGGCAGCCATTGAGATCACATCGATCACAATGGAGGCAGCCGCGAGTCCGCAGACCGTTCTTCCCACCCTTTCTCTGTCGGCGCACCGGGCCAGCATATATTCACGCATGCAGGGAACAAAAGCCCACCGGCCGTCCAGACCGGATTTCATCATCATTTTCCGTATACCGATGATATAGCAGATCGTGAGCGCAACCGAAAAAACGTCGGTGCTTTCAAACAGGATAACCAACAGAATTTTCCAAATCAACATCAACATATGCCGCGACCTCATTCTGAAAAACCGGTTTCCGCAGCAGGGCGGTCCCCCATCAGCCTCATGAACAGATACATGAAAAGATACAGAAAATTTTTATCTGGTTTTCCGTTTGTGTGTAAAAAATTAACGGCCCGGACTCCTGTTTTTTTCCA
>JAUNJS010000093.1 GCA_030533125.1 Eubacteriales bacterium
GGCACGAGTTTTTCGGTGAGAGCCGTACGCAGGAGGAAAGAAGCAATACACGCGAGGTAGAAGAGCGTGTTTCCGGGTGAGAACCGTACGCAGAAGGAAGGAAGCAATACACGCGATGTAGAATAGCGAATTTCCGGGTGAGAACCGTACACAGGAGGAAAGAAGTTATGGAATATCTGGTAAAGAACGGGGATGTGGATCCCCGCGCGGCATTTATCGTGGACACGCTTACGCGGAGGGGCTGGAAGATCTCTTTCGCGGAATCCTGTACGGCGGGTCTGGCGGCGGCGCATCTGGTGGATGTGCCGTCGGCTTCGAATGTCTTCGACGCGTCCTTTGTGACCTACTCTAACGAGGCAAAGGTGAAATATCTCGGCGTCAGCGCCGATACGATCGCGGAACAGGGGGTGGTCAGCGAGGCGGTCGCGATCCAGATGGCGGCCGGCACGGCAGGCGCCAACGGGACGCAGGTGGGAGTCGGCATCACCGGGATCGCCGGCCCGACGGGGGGCACGCCGACGAAGCCGGTGGGGATGGTCTGCTTCGGATTCTATATTGACGGGAAAACCTTTTCCGCCACGAAACAGTTTGGAGAGATCGGAAGGGATGCCGTGCGGGGAGCAAGCGTGGACTATGTCTATTCTTTCCTGATGTCCATGTTTACACTTATGGAAAAGAAATCCTGAAAAGTATCTTTCGGAAAAGAGGAGCTGAAAGAGCCCGGCCGCCGGAAAAGAAGAGCTGAAAGAAAACAGTTTCCGGAAAAGAGGAGCTGAAAGAGCTAG
The DNA here is from genome assembly GCA_030533125.1 of Eubacteriales bacterium. Classification (GTDB taxonomy): domain Bacteria; phylum Bacillota; class Clostridia; order Lachnospirales; family Lachnospiraceae; genus CAG-791. The sequence continues at coordinate 786 of JAUNJS010000093.1, forward strand.
GCCGCCGGAAAAGAAAACAGCTTCCGAATAAAGCTGAAAGAAAACAGTTTCCGGAAAAGAAGGGTCAAAAAGATTTTCTTCCGGAAAAGAAGGGACGAAAGACAGTTCCGGGAAATGGGATTAGAGGGGAAAAATATGAGAAAAGATATCAGCAACCGGATTCAGAATGTGACAAACCAGATTCTGCTGGATTATCAGGCGGGCAGGGATATTGACAACATGAATGTCTTCAACCAGCCGGACAGCGCGGCGGTCATCGACATTGTCAACAAGCTTCTCAGTATTCTGTTTCCCGGATACTACCGGCCGAAATTCCGGAGTTATAATTACGACAGCCGCATCGCGGTGGTGATCGAGGATGTGATTTACAATCTCCAGAAGCAGATCACGATTGCCCTGCGTTTCAAGGAGGAGTACGCGCCGGAGACGGATTTTGAACTCAGGATGTCGGCGGAGGAGCTGGCAATTGATTTTCTGGAGCGGATTCCGCATATCCGCGCGCTGGTGAATACGGACATGCAGGCCTCGTACGAGGGGGATCCCGCGGCGTTCAGCAAGGACGAGATCGTCCTGTGCTATCCGGGACTGCTGGCGAGCACGATCAACCGGCTGGCGCATGAGCTGTTTCTGCTCGGTGTACCGCTGATTCCGCGCATGATGACGGAGTACGCGCACTCCAAGACCGGTATTGATATTCATCCGGGCGCGACGATCGGGGAGTATTTCTTCATGGACCACGGAACCGGCATCGTCGTCGGCGAGACATCTATCATCGGCAAACATGTCAAGATCTATCAGGGCGTGACCATCGGCGCGCTTTCGACGCGCGGAGGGCAGCGGCTCAAAGGCGCGAAGCGCCATCCCACGATCGAGGACAATGTCACGATCTACGCCGGCGCTTCGATTCTGGGCGGCGAGACGACGATCGGAGAGGGATCTGTCATCGGGTCGAACGTCTTTATCACCAGTTCCGTACGGCCCGGCACGCGGATCAGCGTCAAGACACAGGAGCTCATCATTGACAACGAAGAAGACGACATCGAGAAGCACGGCGGGATCGAGACCTTTGAAGATCCCCGAGATTCCGCTGCCGACGACACATGGTATTATGTAATCTGAGGTTCTGAGAAAACGGAAGTCCCGGAAGAAGGGAAGGGAAAGAGGTTCGGAATGGATTTTTTGATCAGGCACGAGACGGCAGCCTACATGAGACTCCGCCTGCAGCGGGGACGTTTTACTGCGCATGAGGCGGAAGTACTGGAGTATGCCCTGTCCGGATTAAAAGGAATCTCAGGGGTCCGGCTGTATCCATCCTCCGGGGGAATCTCTTTTTCCTATGAGGGCGGCCCCGGAAACAGAGAGATTATCCTTCGAAAACTCCGCGACATGCAATTTGAGAATGTGAAACTGCTGGCGCGCGGGATTGAGGACACGATTGACGCGGAGGAAATAGCCCGCAGAAAGCTGAGCCCCGAAATCAAGGACAGGCTTCGCAGGAAGGTGCTGGTTGAAACAGCCGCGGACATTCTCATGCCCATGCCGCTGCAGGTGGGTTACCATCTTTACCAGCTGGTTACGCTCAAAAATCTTTAAAAACATTTGTGATCTGTGAAAGGATCTGTGAAAATTTGAAAAAACTCCCGGAAGAAGCGGAAAAGAACCGGCTTCTTCCGGGAGTCTGTTTTTTCAACGCGCAGCACCTGCGGAAGGGTCTGAAGCGTCATGGCGCAGTGCCCGCAAGCCGGAACCGGGGCATTTTCGCACGGCAGCTGCTGGCGGGGTGTGCGGTATGATCGCGCAGCACCCGCGGAAGGGTCTGAAGCGTCATGGCGCAGTGCCGGCGGACGGATCCTGCATCAGTTCCTCCCGGGATCCGGGACCGGAACTGCAGATATCCCTGCGGTTGTCAGCCTGTCAGCCGGTCACCTTCGCGTACAGGCCCTCTACCTTTGCCCAGTCGATGATGTCAAACAGGGCCTTGATGTAGTCCGGGCGCAGGTTCCTGTATTTCAGATAGTAGGCGTGCTCCCAGACGTCGATGGCGAGAATCGGGACAAAACCTGTCCCCTCGCTGATGGGGTTGTCCTGGTTGGGGCTGGCGGAGATCATGAGGTCGCCGGCCTTGTTGGCGGAGAGCCAGGACCAGCCGGAACCGAACTGGCCGGCCGCGGCGGCGGAGAGCTGCGCCTTGCATTCTTCTACGCTCCCGAATGTCGCGTTGATCTTGTCGAGCAGCGCGCCCTCGGGGGCTTTTTTCGCGCTGTCTTTCGGGGAGAGGGTGGAAAAATACAGGTTGTGGTTGTAGAAACCGCCTCCGTTGTTGCGCAGGGCTTTGCGCAGTGCGGGATCCTCCACACTGTCGAGGGAGGCGAGGAGCGCCTCGGCGTCCATGCCGGCGACGCCGGCCTTTTCCGCCGCGTCATTGAAGTTCTTTGTGTAAGCCGCATGGTGTTTCGCGAAATGGGTCTCGACGGTCAGCGCGTCAATGACCGGCTCCAGAGCGTCATAGGAGAAGGGAAGAGTAATCTGCTGGAACATTATGATACCTCCTTGATGATAATCTGTATTTTCTTTTTTTCTTGATTCCCGGAATCGATCCCCGATTTTGATTCCCGGGAATTATTCTATCATTCTTTTCCGGAAAATGGCTCTCTGTTGAGCTGTTTATCCGGAAAGAAGTGTACTTTTTTTCAGAGATTGCTGTTTTTCCGGAAGGAAAGACATGCAGAGATTCCTGCGTGATTGTGTGACAGATCTTCAGGATTGCCACGAAAATAAATGCTCCATCCGGCGTGTCTTTTTCCGCGATCTCACAGGGCGGGATTCAGTTACATAGCCCGCTATGCGCCTTCATCCCTCCCTGCTGTCTTGAAAAAAAATCCTGCGCCGGCTGACTTATTAGTTTTTGCGGTCATCCTTACCACACTTCCAGCCTGTACTCGGGCGCGAGGTACATTCCGCAGCCCTCGTAAGTGCCGAAGGTCCGGTGGAATTCCTCAAACTGGACGACAACGGCATTGGTGCGCAGATAGGAGAGGGGATGGCTGTCCTGTTCAATGGAGTAAGCCTCCGTCTCTTTTGTCGTCAGGCAGCGCCAGTTTTGGGCGAGCGCGGAGAAAAAGAGCGCGTAGTCAAATGCTTCTATGTCCGCCGCGAGACGGAGCACGCACTTGACGCCGGCGAGGTCGGCGATGGCTTCGGTGTCGATCATGGCTCCCTTGACCGGGTAGCCGCTGATCGGCTCAAATCCGTTGTAGTAATCGACCAGTTTCTGGGCGCGGGCGTGGAACTGGCGGTAGTCCTCTTCCGTCCACCAGTTGCGGAGATTTCCGTATTCATCGTACTGGCGCCCGGAGGTGTCAAACGCGTGGGAGATTTCATGGGCGGCGATGACGCCGACATGCGCCAGTTTTTCTTCATAGGACATATCGTCGTAGTAGAAAATACCTCCCAGGATGCCGGCCGGGATGTTGATGGAATTGTCGAGCGGATAGTAGTAGGCGTTGACATCCTGCGGGGAGGCAATCCATTTTGTCCGGTCAACGGGCTGGTTTACGCGGTCCGCGATCCGCAGGGAAGTGTTTTCCGAGATGGCGATCCTCGCCTCTACGAGATTTCCGCCTTCTTCCATACTCCGGAATTCCACGGGGCGCTCGGAGGTTCCTGCCGCGCCCGCCGTATTGCTGTTCCCCGGCTCTTCGCTGGCGACGCGGATCGTCAGGCTGTCCAGTTTTTTCAGCGCCTCGGCTTTTGTCGCGTCGGAGAGAAAATCCTCTCCTTCCAGCATGGTCCGGTAGTAATCAATGATGTCGTAAATCAGCGCGGTGATTTCCGCCCGCGTCTTGTCGGTGACATAGGTCTCTGCGTAGACGTCACCCAGTTCTTTCTCCAGAACATCGTTGACGGCGTCGGCGGCGGCTTTTTCATCCGACACCCGGCCGGAAGAGCCGGAGAGAATATTGCGCACCAGGATCATGCGGTCGTAGCAGTCGCGGTCGAGCAGCTCCATGAACTGGAGGACGTCCTGGACCAGAAGATAGGATTTCATTTTTTCCAGATGGTCGGTGTCGTAGAGTCCCCGCATGCACTCGAGCCATTCGGGCTCCTCCAGGATAAAGACGTCGGAGTGCGCGACGCCGGCGCCCTCCAGCATCCCGATGAGCGGGAAATCACCCTGCTCTTCTTTGAGCTCCTGCAGGGTTCTGGGATTGTTGCATCGGATCGTGGCGTCCTCGGCGTTCTGCTCCTCGGTCGTCATCATGTGCGCGGCCATTTCGCATTCGAACAGATAGCTCTCCTGCAGGATCCTGTTGCGGTCCTCCGGGGAATAACCCAGACGCTCCAGCATATAGCCGGCGGCATACATATACCGCGGCTGGGTCTGCCAGCTGTCATCGTCCAGGATGTCGTAGTACATCGGGTCCGAAAAAGCGAGCGACGGAGGGCTGATATAGACGGCATTCCGGTCGACGTCATTGAGATTGGCCGCAGTCGAGGTGGTGCACAGGGGCAGCGCCTCGATCGTGGTCAGCGGGTCGGACAGGTATGCGGTCATTTCCTCCAGCGTTTTGACCTCCAGAAGAGGGGCGATGACGTCCCGCAGCGGCTCCACGCCCAGCGCGTTCCGCGTATCCCAGTCGAGCCACATATGATAATATTCCTGCACGAGTTTCTGGGAACGGGCGATCTCCGGATCCGAAAAAGCGACGCCGCTTTTCAGGATTTCCTGAAGCTCCCCGTCCACCTCCAGCTGCCGCTCCGAAAAGGAGTCATAGGCCACATATCCGTCCGGGATATTCTTATCCGTCAGCCAGTCCCGGTTGATGGCCGCGTGAAAATCGTCCAGAACGGAAAGCCCCTCGATCGCGCCGACATTGTCCACCAGATCGGAACATATCCACGGCCATGCGCTGGCCGATTCGGCCGGATCCGATTCCTCGTAGGGGAGCGTGAAGGCGGACTGTGAGGAGGCGTCCGCTGCCGCCTCTGTCGCTCCGTTCCCCTCCGCGCTGCCGGTTTCTGCCGGGACCTGCGCGGCCTCAGCCGTTTCTTTTTTTGACAGATCCGGAAAAGGGGAGATCAGCTGGCAGCCCGTGAGGCTTCCGAGGGTGACGCAGCCGGCGAGAAGGACGGCGGCAGCCCGGGTTCCGGGACGGTGCAGATCGTTCGTAGAAAAGATGCGGAGTATATTCATGTTTTGCGCCTTTCGGTTGACAGACTGGCAGACTGCCGGGATGGCAGGCCGCCGGGTTGACAGGCTGACGGAATGACGGAGGAACAGCCCGGCGGGCAGGCAGATAAACTGACCGGCCGGCTCAGCGGTTTACGGGCTGAAAAAACGGGGGCCCGGTACGCAGATACAGATTGGCTGACGATTTTCTGCTGACCGGTTGACAGGCTGACGGGAATGAAAGGCTGACAGCCTTTCAGGCGGAGGGGCGGATGGTTCAGGAGCGGCCCTCCATCCGCTTCAGTTCCGGCAGGACGGTGTACAGCATCGTCGCGAAGCAGGCGCTGCCGCCCACGAAGTTGGAGATGGGCTCCGCCATAAAAACGCCCTTCGGCCCCATTCCGAAAACGCCGGGAAGCAGGAGTGTGAGCGGTACGACGATAATGACCTTGCGGAAAATGGAGAAAAAGATCGCCTGCCGTTTTTTGTTCAGGGCTTTGAAGGTCGTCTGTCCGCTGATCTGGAGCGCCTGGAAGACAAACGCGAAAAAGTACAGGTGAAGCGCCGGAACCGCCCTTGTCAGGATGCTTTTGTCAGAGGTGAAAAGCAGGATGAACAGTTCCGGTTTGAGGAGGACGAAGACCCACATGACCGCGGTGTAGCTGACGCCGGCGGCCGTCATGATTAAAATGGCGCGGCGCACCCGTTCGTAGCGGCCGGCCCCGTAATTGTAGCTGATGACCGGGGAGGTTCCCTCTCCGTTCGCGAGCACGGGAGTGTCCAGAAGCTGCCGGACGCTGGAAATGATGGTCATCACCGAGATGTACACGGCGCTCTCCGCGCCCCCGGTGACAGAGAGCATCCGGTTGCAGCAGATGGAGACGAGCGAGTTTGTGCACTGCATAATGAAGGCGGCGGTTCCCAGGCTGATGATATTGCCGGCCGTCCGCAGATGTTTTTTGAAAAAATCACGGGGAGAGAGGAAGCGGAGCTTCAGCTCGGTCGTGAGCCGCGTCAGAAAACGCAGGACGAAAACGGCGGACAGCGTCTGGGACAGGATAGTCGCCAGCGCCGCGCCCCGCACGCCCAGGCCCAGGGCGAAAATGAAGATCGGATCCAGGATGATATTGGCGACGGCGCCGATTACGACCGTCGTCATGCCGACCCCCGCGTAGCCCTGCGCGTTGATAAAGGGGTTGAGCCCGGTCGCGAGCATGGAGAACAGGGTCCCGAGCAGATAGATCCGCAGGTAAGGGACGGCATAGCCGATGTTTTCGCTCCCCGCGCCGAACAGGCGCAGCAGGGGGGTGCAGAACAGCTCCCCCGCGACGGTCAGGAAGACGGCCGTGCACACCAGAAGAAAAGCGGAGACGTTCATGATCTGCTCCGCCGTTTCCCGGCTGCCCCGGCCGCGCTCGATGGAACAAAGCGGCGCGCCGCCCAGACCATACAGATTCGTAAAGCCCGTGATCAGGATGATGACCGGAAAACAGAGGCCCACTCCGCCCAGCGCCGCTGTGCCGACCTCCGGGATTCGCCCGATATATACGCGGTCCACGATGCTGTACAGGAGATTCAGCATCTGCGCGACCAGCATGGGGATTGAAGTCTGGACAATGTTCCAGAACACGCTTCCGTTTTTAAAATCTATCTGCTTCATGACAATGACTGCACCGTTTTTTACGCTGCTTCCTGTATTTTCCTGTGCCGTTTTTATGATGCTTTCCTTCAGACAACGGGTGTCCGGCGCGGGTGCGGCATGATGCCGCGCCTGTCCCAGCGGAGCGCGTCCGCTTCGCGGCATCGCGCGCGGACGCGGATGCCCTCGGGGAGGTATTCCTCCAGAAGGAGGGCGCCGCGGCTCCGGATTTCCTGCAGGAGAGCGGCATCTGTATAGGGAATGAGGTAATCGCGGGTCACCCGGTCGGGCGCGAGAGCGTCGTCGATCAGGGTGAGGATTTCCTGGATTCCGATGTCTTTCGCGGCTGCCAGATAGAGGATCTCCCCGCGCCGGAAGGGAATGGACCCGGGGGCGGGGCGCGTTTTTTCCGCTTTTTCCTTTTCAAGGACCAGATCCGCCTTGTTGTACAGATAGACGACGGGAATGTTCCCGGCGCCGATTTCCTCCAGGGTTTTTGCCGTGATTTCTATCTGGCTGCGATACTCCGGGTCGGAGAAATCGACGACCTCCAGCAGAAGATCGGCGCAACAGACCTCGTCCAGTGTGGAGCGGAAGGCCTTGACCAGCGCGTGGGGGAGGTCGCTGATAAATCCGACGGTGTCCGTAAGGAGGAAGGGGAGATGGCCGGGCGCCCCGATGCGCCGCACGGCGGTGTCGAGGGTCGCGAAAAGCATGTCCGCCTGAAAAACCTGTTTGGATTCCGCGGCTTCGGAAGGATTGTCCGCGCAGTACCGGAGCAGCGCGTTCATGATGGTGGATTTGCCGGCATTGGTATAGCCGACCAGGGCGGCCCGGGTCAGGCCGTTGCGGTTCCTGCGGCTGCGCTGGGTGGCGCGCTCGCGTTCCACCACCTCCAGCTCCCGGCCGAGTTCCGCGATGCGGTGCTCGATGCGGCGGCGGTCCAATTCGAGCTTCTGCTCGCCCGCGCCCTTGTTGGAGAGGCGCCCGCTCCCGCCGCCCTGCCGCGACAGGGAGGCGCGCATGCCCACGAGACGCGGCAGCATGTACTGGAGCTGCGCGGATTCCACCTGGAGCTTCGCCTCGCGCGTCCGCGCGCGGGAGGCGAAAATCTGCAGGATGAGCCCCGTCCGGTCCAGGACCTCCGTGTCCAGTTCTTTTTCCAGGTTGCGCGTCTGCATGGGGGTCAGGGCTTCGTTGAACAGGACGATGTCCGCGTCCAGGTTCTCCACCTCTTCCTTTAATTCCCGGACTTTCCCGCTTCCCATATACGTCGCGTGCGTGACCCGGACGGCGTTCTGGAGGACCGCGGAGACGACTTCGAGACCGCAGGCCTCCGCGAGCCCGCGCAGCTCATCGATCGCGCGGGCATATTTTTCCGCGTCCATGCCGGTGTTGCAGCCCGCGAGGACCGCGCGGGACCGCGTCGTTCCGTCCGTCTTTGCCGGAAGCTCCGCTCTCCCCGGCCGCTTCCCCGGCCTTTGCTCCGGGACCGGTTCCGGCTGTGAGGAAAAACCGGATCCGGCTTTTCCCCATCTCACATACAAATCCTCCTGCGGCCCGGCCGGAGCGGGCGCGCGGCCGGAGTCCTGCCCCGGGCTGAACTGGTTTGATTTCAACAGCGGAATCCTCAAAAAAACCCTGCGCGGGCGAAAAACCGGAATGATGTAACCGGACGTTGAAAACGCCCCTGCATAAATTCTAACCTCTGCAATCAGAAAAGTAAAGAATGGCAGAGACCTGTGTTGACCGGTACATTGCAGACTGGTTATTGTTTACGCCCGATCGAGGGGGTGAAAACATTGCTTCGCAATGTCGTAACGCTGCGCGCGGCGGTTCCAACACGCTGTTATCTAAAGCGTGTCGCGCTTACGCGGCGCCGCGCGCCGTTAAACCCGGGTTTTGCGCGAAAAAGCCGCG
>JAUNJS010000094.1:0-7818 GCA_030533125.1 Eubacteriales bacterium
TGTGATTACCTGCTGTTATCTGTAATCATCCCAATGGTCCTTCACATACCGGTGAATATCCCCCATCTTCCATCCCGGCAGGTTTCCTTTTCCGTTCTTTCTGGCCTTTATTTCCATCACCGCGACGTTCTCCGACAGATCCTCCGGCGAATCATAAAAACGGCTTTCCTTCTGCATGACCTGCTCCAGATACTGTATCCCTTCCTCTGACAAGCGCCTGTCCGGGGCACCTTCGTTTTCCTTCGAACACGGAAGTTCCATTTCCGTGGACGGCTGGCCGGTCCAGGACTCCTCCTCTTCTTTTGCCATCTCTTCAAGATGCACGGAGATATCTTCGAGAGAAGTCTGGAGCTCTTTGAGCTCTTCCAAAGCTTTATCGATCTCCTCCTTCATCTGCGCAAGTTTTCTGCTTTCGTCCTCACAGCTCTTTAATCCGGAAGCAAGGACGCCCTCCTCTCCTGTCAGGGTCTCTCTCTCCTGCGGCGTCATTCCCATGACTTTCTCATATGCGGCCGGTTTTTCCGCGATCTGCAGGTCCAGACCCTCCTGCAGCGCATTTAGCGCCTCCTTTTTTTTCCTTCTCTCCGCCCGCCGTTTCGCAATCGCCAGACGGCAGTTGTCGATCTCCATAGACAACAGGGCGGCGTCCCTGTATCTGTCCAGCATGATTTCCCTGCGCGCTGTCTCATCTGACACATCGACCTGGGGAGGAATCTCTTTATGGCCCGGTCCGACGCCGTACGCAATCCCGGTGAGGCAGTACTCCAGAGTCTGTCTGCTGCCGCCGTTCGCCCTGGCGTATTTCATGATCTCGGTGATGCCGAGTATGATCCGGTCTATTCCGGAAACATCAAAAGAAAGCGGAGAAAACTGATCAACTTCCGCAATAATCCGTTCAAGGAAGAATTGAAAACGGCCGAAGTCTTTCACGGAAAGAAATGTGCAGCACGGTGTTTCCAGAATCTCCTCCAGGCGATCCTTCATGATGTGCGCCCGGATCCTGTCATGCCCGTTTTTTTCCCATTGTTCCCTGCTGCCTGCTGTCGAGCTTTTAATCCAGTCAAATAAGTCCATCTCGCAATCCCCCCCGCTTTCCGTGTCCGCTGCACGGCCTGAAATCCATCCCCCTTAGAATCGTTTTTCCGGCCCGTCTTCAGAAAAGCCCGCCGTACTGTATCAAAGCATCAGTTTATAAATATTCGTGCAGTCTTCTTCCGTCAATGTTACAAAGCCCGAAATAGAGCCTTTCCTTCCGTCCCCGCGGCACAGGTTTTCTACCAGCTTCGGAATATCCTTCTCGTCGGCGCCCAGTTCCGCGAAATTGCCGGGCATCCCGATCGATTTCAGGAACTGGCGGAACGCCTGGATGCCCGCCATCGCAGTCACTTCCGGATGCGCGAAATCCATCTGGCAGCCCCAGACGCGCACGGCCGCCTGGGCAAAGCGCATGACATTATGATTCATCACATAGGAAAAAACGGCGGGCATCGTAACCGCGAGTCCCGCCCCGTGGGCACAGTCGTAGAGAGCGGAGAGCTCATGCTCGATATTGTGGCTGTTCCAGTCCTGCGTCCTTCCGACTCCGCAGGAATTGTTGTGCGCCATCATGCCGGCCCACATGATATTTGCCCTGGCTTCATAATGATCCGGATTCTCGATGACCCTCGGTCCCTCGTGGATCATCGTCAAAAGCAGCGCCTCGATCAGACGGTCCGTCACCTCGACCTCGGTCGTATTTGTCAGATAACGCTCATACAGATGCGCCATAATGTCCGTGATTCCGCAGGCTGTCTGGAAAGGCGGGAGCGTCTGTGTCAGAGCGGGATTCAGGATGCTGAATTTCGGGCGGATGGCATCTCCGCTCGCTCCCCGCTTGTACATTCCGTCCTCCCTCGTAATCACGGAGTCCGGGCTGCCCTCGCTGCCCGCCGCCGCGATGGTGAGGATCGTCCCCACGGGAAGCGCCTTCGTGATCCTTTTTCCGCTGTAAAAATCCCAGAAATCTCCGTCATAGACGACGCCTGCCGCGATGGCTTTCGAGGAATCGATCGTGCTGCCGCCGCCGACAGCCAGCACAAAATCCACACCTTCCTTTCGACAGAGTTCTATTCCCTCATACACAAGACCGCTCCGCGGGTTCGGGCGGACGCCGCCCAGAAGAACATAGGGGATTTCCTCCGCGCGCAGCGATTCCTGCACACGGTCCAAAAGCCCTGAGCGGACGACGCTCCCGCCGCCGTAATGGATCAGCACCTTGCTGCCTCCAAAACGTCTGACGTATTTTCCCGCGTCCTTCTCGGTATCCTTTCCAAACACAAAGAATGTCGGAGAATAAAACGTAAAGTTTCTCATAAATAGATTCCCTCCTCTCTAAGGAACACTGATTTGGAAATCAGTCTGACTTTGCGTATTCTTCTGTCGAATCCCATGCTGCAGATCATGTAATCATTTTATCTTATAAGCGGTCGCAATGCAACGCTTGACAACCCCCGACTGCGTTGTCCGGATCAACCGGCGTCCCCCGGAAAATCCTGTTAACCGGCGGACATACGGCGCTTTGTTTGTCCCGCGGCATCCTGAACAGCCTGCGGACATACGGCGCTTCATTCGTCCCCACAGCATCCTGAACAGCCTGCGGACATACGGTGCAATGTTTGTCCGGCGATGCCCGGTCCATCCTTCGGTCCGGCGCTTCAAAAAAAAGAAACCTGCTCTTTCCGGAGCAGGCTCTTTGTCAGGGTGAGACGATATTTTTACACAGTCCGATCCACCGGCAGTCTCCGCAGCAGGCATCCAGAAGACCGGTCGACATAACCGGAAGCAGGCGCAGAAGTTCTTCCAGGGAAAAGGCTTCTCCGCAGATGACGTCTTTGTCTCCGTACAGAATCTGCAGGACGCGGGCGTCAAAAACGGACACCTTCGTTGAAGTACACCTGCCCCTGTCATTATGCGGACATGCCTCACAGAGATCATCGCAGCCCTGCACAAGAAGGACAGGAAGTGAAGGGTTCGAGGACAGCCGCAGCACCGTCTCCTCCATCTTCTGAATGAAAGCCGCGCTGTAGCCGCTCCCGCGGAAATTCTGCAGGCAGAGCAGATGATGCGGCCGCAGCCGCAGAGGTTTTTGCGCACTGTTTTCAATACAGCTGCCGGAACTTCCGACCGCAGTTTCTCCTCCGGAAGCCGCGGGTGCAGACGCGGGAACCGGGCTGTCATCGGAACGCCCTCGCGCTGATCCTCCCCGCAGCATCTTCGGACGCGCCTGTTCCACGATCTGCGCGCGGGACAGAAAAGCCTCGATCTGTTCGACACGTCCTTTCATCGAAAAATACCGCGCCGCGTTTCCCGTTTTCTGTCCGTCCTGCGTGTCTCCGCTCCCGTACCACCACCGGTCAAACTCCTCCGGTTTCGTCTGATGATACAGCTCCATCGTAATCAGGAGCTGCGTCATCTGATCACGCAGCTCCTGTATTTCGTCCATATATTTCCGGTATTCAAATTGCGAAATGACCATTTGCGCGGCAGTCCTCAGAACGTCACTTCTCCGTCGTGGCTCAGAAGCGAAACGGAATGAATATTTTTCACGGAGGAGAGCTCCCCGGTGAGGCCCGCGTCGTCGCGCACCGCCACTTCCATCACGAGATTGAGCTGTCCGCCGGAAATGTTCCTGGATTTTTCGGTTGTGAAACGGCTGTATTTCTTCACGATCCCGCGGATGGCTTTGTTCGTTTCTTTATCGTTCGCGGCGTTGATGACCAGAATCATCGGGGCGCGTCCGAGCGGGATCCGGCTCAGGATAAAAACAGCGACTGTGACCACAGCGGAGAGAATGACCGCGATCTCGGTCATGCCCGCGCCGCAGATAATTCCTATGCTGATCGCCCAGTACAGGAAAACCAGATCCATCGGCTCCTTGATCGCCGTACGGAAACGAACGATGGACAGGGCGCCGACCATACCGAGGGAGACGACAACGCTGGACTGGATCGTCAGGATGATCGCCGTCGTGATGAGCGACATGCAGACCAGGGAAATATTGAAATTCTTGGAATAGAATGTCCTTCTCGTCAGGATCCTATAGCAGAAAAAGATATAAATGCCGAGCACCAGAGAGGAGCACAGGGCGACGAGGATCGCCTTCGTGCCGAGCTCTATGGTCGAATACCCCTCCAGGAATGATTTTTTGAAAATATCCGAGAATGACATGATAAACTCCTTTCCGTGTTTCTTTCGCGTGTGTCCGCTGCCTGAAATTGTGCTGCCGGCCGCTCCGTGCTCCGGAAAAAGGCGCTTTACGTTTTCAAAGCCGGCGTTTCGGATCCCTGCCCTGCGCGGTGAGAATGGACAGGCAATCGATTTCGTTGTCCGGATCCTCGGCCGATGCCGCGATCAACCGGACACAGTCTTCTATAAAAACTAATAACAGGTATCCAAATTATAATAACAGGTATCCGTAACAGGACTCTAAATCAGGAATCCCTGCAGATTATACTGCCTGCAAAGATAGTATTTTGAAAAAGTCTCCAGGCGCATATTTGTCATCTGAATCGCGTGGTAGATGTAATCCGGCAGATACTCGTCAAATTTCACCTCCAGCAGGTGCTGTCCCCTTGGAAGGACGGGGCGCTCCAGGATATCCTTCTCGAAAAAAAGGTCAAAAGAAGGGGACGAGGTAATATTCATGTCGAATGTCACCCGGACGTTGCCCTCGTCGCAGACAAAAGGCCTGCGCAGATACTGGACGATCACCTTCGGCTGCATAAGATTCGTCCGCTGCAGCAGCAGCATCCGGTTGAGCAGCGGCGGATTCTCCGGTGTAATGGGAACCGGCTCCATCCTCGCCATTTTTTCATACTGCTCCCGCGTAATACTACAGCTCGATTTCTGGATCATCCCGTATTCCTTGCGCTTGCATTCCAGGGAAATCCGCCTGTCGCTGCAGTTATAAATCCGGACGCGCCATTTTTCCCTGGGGCTGACGCCGCTCTCGTTTTCATTCAGACACCTGTCATACAGGTCGTCGAAATATGTGCTCCGGATCAGATAACAGCCTGTCTCATTCGTATGAGGATCCGGCTTCATCACGTCTTTCAGCCGGACCTCGAGCATTTTGAGCTCCGCAGCCGAGCAGAGATACTTCAGCTCATGCCGGAACTTGCCCTCCTTGATTTCTATTGCCACGGAACGATTTCTCCTCCCCTCACACTTTTTCCCTGATCCCGGAAAGATCCCGGAAAATCATTCTGCGCAATCCGCACAGTTCATTTCGTGAAAGTTCCTAAACATTTATATCACAAATTTTAAATCCTGTCAGCGAAAAAAAGCTGATCCGCCGCATGAAAATACTGCATCAGGTCATCCGGGATGAAAAGCCTGTGCCTCCGGGCGGATTTCGCGCCGCGTTTTTCTTCTCCCGCGGCTCCTCCGCCGGCTGTCACGGGATTTTTCAGACCGTTCGAAACCGGAATGCGCGATTATTTCCCCGCGCCTGCTCCGCTGCCTGTCACGGGATTTTCAGAACGCACGGATCCCGGCTGCACTATTATTCCTTCGCGCCTGCTCCGCCGAATCCGGTTTTTCTCTTCGTCCAGGCATCGATCTGCTCTTTGAGCGCGCGCAGAAACGGCGAGAAAGCCACTTCTTCGCGGCCGTAGACATACTGAAGCGCATATTCCCGGGGTTCCCAGGAGGAGAGATCGGCCTCATTGTGCTGAATCACAGCCTCCATTTTGTCAAGCGCTTTATAGAGCCTCGCTTCCGGTGTCTGCCTCAGGCGCATTTCCAGGAGAAGCGCGCGAAACTCCTCCCTCTGGGCGGGCGCAAAGCGTTCAACCCATGCGTCGAGAAGCGCGTCCTCTCTGTCCGCATCCTCCGATGTCTTTTCAAAGGTCGGGATATCTCCCGTGAAGGCCTCCCCGAGATCGTGGATCAGGCACATCCGGATCACACGGTTCATGTCATATCCCGCATATTCCTTTTGCCCGGAGACCAGCATTGCCATCAGCGCAGTGCGCCAGCTGTGCTCCGCGACGCTCTCGCGCCGTCCGCTGGATGTATCGCAATGGCGTGTGACGCACTTGAGCTTTTCCGCGACAGATAAAACAGAAAGCAGCTCCTGCGGCGTCATTTCCTCCCGGAGCGCGTTGTCCGGTTCGGCAGCAGATCTGCACCCGGCTCCACCGAATCCTGTCTCAAAAGCATCCGCCGCCTCAGACGCGCCTTCTTCAGCGGAACCCGGCCCGGACGCGGACGCGCCCTGTCCCGCCGCCTGCGCGGCCCGCGTTTCTGCCGCCTGTGCAGCCTGCGCGACCTGCGTTTCCGCCGCCTGCGCAGCCTGTGCGGCATGCGTTTCCGCCGTCTGTGCAGTCTGCGCAGCCTGCGTTTCCGCCGGCGCGGGCTCTGTCTCCGGTGTTTCAGGCCCGAGAAGCTCCTCCAGTTCCACCTCCCTGTCCACCGAATTCGTCCCGATTACCGCGTCTCCCTGCGTCAGCTCCACAGTCACCGGATGACCCTCCCTGCGGATCACGACATCAAAGGCGAGCTCCGGTCCGTAATCCCGCATTTCCGGATACATCCCGATAAACTCCTCC
This sequence comes from Eubacteriales bacterium, assembly GCA_030533125.1. Lineage (GTDB taxonomy): Bacteria > Bacillota > Clostridia > Lachnospirales > Lachnospiraceae > CAG-791. The sequence goes on from JAUNJS010000094.1 coordinate 6,591, forward strand.
GGGGAAAATGACCTGGCATCGAGCCCCATCGGGTCTTCACCTCCAAAAACATAGGAGATCACTTCCTCGACATTCCCGGGCCCCGCCTGCAGCCGGCGGATCAGTTTTATAAAATCCGTCCCTTCCTCCGCCCTGTATTCCCGATAAGTGAAAATACCGGAGGTGGATTCGCTGATTTTTTGCAAACGCATAGCCTTCTTTCCTTATTGTTTCAGAATGTATCAAATCACTCCGGAACCTGCCCTATTGTCACACAATGCATCAGATCATTCCATGTATCAGATTATTCCGGAACCTGAAGATCTTTTCAGCGCACAGCGTAAACTGACAAAAACGCAACGTCTGTATTTAACAAACGCAGTTTTTCACATCTCCCAAAATGTGTTACAATCATGAAAGGCAGTGCCCGCGCAAAGGCTTCTGTCAGACAAATCACCCGGAAGACCCGAAGGAGAAAACATGTACAAAATCTTCATCGACCTTGAAATGCATCCGATTCCCCGCAGCCTCGAACAGGAAAGGGAGATCTGCACCCAGGAAATCATTGAAATCGGAGCCGTAAAACTGGATGAGCAGAACCGGGAGGTAGAAAGCTTCTGTGAGTTTGTCCGACCGGCTTATGTCACAAAGATCTATTCCAAATTCCGGAAACTCACCGGAATAACGACGGAGAACATCCTCGGCGCCGATCCGGTCAGTGATGTACTCCCCCGTTTCATCCAATGGTGCGGAGAAGACTATGAAATCTACTCATGGAGCGACAGCGATATCTGGCAGATCCTGAATGAAACACGTCTCAAAGACATACAGGATCTCACCGGACTCTCCTATATGCTCAACCACTGGCACGATTTCCAGCAGGAATTCTGCGAACTGCTGCATCTTCAAAAACAGATGAATCTCGGACGCGCCGTCACGCTGGCCGGCCTTGACTTCTCCGGCCGTGAACACGACGGCCTCGCGGATGCCCGGACGACATCCCAGCTGTATGTGGAAAGCCGCGACAGCAAGTCTTTCGACCGGCTCAGAAAACTCGTGATCGATGCCTTTGTCGGACATTCCTTTACCATGGGGGACATGTTCGATTTCGGGAGCATCACATTTCCTTCCGAATAATCAATAATCCCCGGAGACCGGAAATCCCCTGTGTATACCCGGCGGATACCACCCTCAGTACTCACCGGTATCCCACGCGGACAGGAATAACTCCGATCCCAAGCGGACAGGA
>JAUNJS010000094.1:7918-9509 GCA_030533125.1 Eubacteriales bacterium
CGGACAGGAATCCTCACCAAGTATAGCAGATTCCTGCGTCTTTTCAATTTTATGGGAGTAAAAATGTATACTTTTCTGCGTATTCTCGTAACAGCCGTTTTGGCAGCCTTCCTGTTCTTTCTGTGGGGGCTCCTGCCTGCCTCCGTGACTGCTGCCGCCCTGTCCGCGGCAGCGGGAGGATATCCTCTCGTGAACATCGCGGCAGCGGCAGCTTTTGTCCTGCTTCTCTGGATCCTGGCTGCTCCCCCGCTCTGCGGCCTCCTCCGGAACGTCCGCTTTGCCCTTTTCACCAGAAACAAAATCCGGAAGCAGATCAGGAGCCGGCAGCGCTCACTTGTCAACTGGCTTTTGTCCCGTCCGGCCCACTGGGGGATCACCGGAAGCGCGTCCGAGCCCCAGTACGCCAACACCTGCGAGGGGCTGCTCGCCCTGCGCGGAACAGGTTTTTATGAGAAAAAACGCGAATCCTACCGCGGCGCCCTGCAGGTCCTCACAGAAGCTGTTCTTCCGACCGGCCTGCCGAGCCGCACCGTAAACCGCCCGACCGTCATCAATACCGCCATGCTTTTGTGTCTCATCGCGGAGGAGAAAAAAAATCCCTCCGGCGTCATCGATTCCTATGATCTCTACGATGAAATCGCATCAAGTCTTTGGTTTCTGCATGCCGAGGACGGCTGGGGCCCGCTCATTCTGCGGGCGGAAAAGAAAGAATGCCGCCTTGTCAATACCTGGTGGGCGCTGCGAGCGCTCTATCAGTACGGTTTTCTCGAACGACCCGAGGAGGGGGACGCGTTCCGCCAGCTGCTGACCGGCATCTATGAAAAAAACCGCGGCGGCACCTTCGGCTACAGCGCCTCGGATGCTCCCCGCCTGACGGTCACCGCCATGTATCTGCTCCTGTACTACGACCTTCCCCGCCGGATCCGCGAGGAAATCGACAAAGACTACGACCCGCGAGCAGCCGCCGCGTTTATCTACCGCCGCTTCGTCACCGAAAAGTGCCAGGTCGAAGTGGAGTCCATCGACGGAACCTATGCGGGAGGAACCTTTATCGCCCACACCCCCTGGAAACACATCGCCTCCGCCTATGCCATGCAGGCTCTCGCGGCAGCCCGCAGGAACCGGGATCTTTCCGGCAGCAAAATGGCTGATGTATACCGAAGAACCTCAAATATCCTCACGCAGGATCTTCGCTCTCCCGCCGTCGGGGAAAACTGTTACCTGCCCTCCGACATCGAGCTTCCCCGCACCGGCCCCTACACCTTTGCCGCCGCACATCTCATCCTCGGTCTGCAGACACTACTTTGATCTCTCCCGGTCTCCGGGCACTTCTTTGATTTCTCATAAAAAAAGAACTGCCGCGCGGCAGTTCTTTTTATATCCGGAACTTTCGATCCCGTTCGTCATACCTTCAAAACTGAATAAGAGAAACACATCATCGCCTGTGCAAAGCTTTCTGCAGTCTTCAGATTTCACTAAAAAACCTGAGGTCAAGCAGCCGACCTATTAGTACGCGTCAGCTCCATGCGTTGCCGCACTTCCACCTCGCGCCTATCCACCTCGTCGTCTTCAAGGGGTCTTGGGATGTCTC
>JAUNJS010000427.1 GCA_030533125.1 Eubacteriales bacterium
AAACGTAAAAAGCATCCGCGGAGACGGAAAATGCGTCCGGGAAGGCAGGAAAAGCACCTGCGGAGACGGAAAACGAAATGGCGGGGGAGGAAGACGGAGAGACAGAGGAAGATGCTTTTGGAAACGCTGCCGGCGGCGGAAGGCCTGCAGAGCACACCCCGACGGAGCTCCCGGGCCTTGTGTTTGTCTCGGAAAAAGACCTGGCGTACGCCGAGGCCTTTGCGATCTACACATATCAGAGGGAAGAAAGCCTTTTCCGTCTGATCGATGTTTTCGGCAATGGCGGCGCGCGCTACCTGCTGGTGCCGGAGGGAGCGGAGATTCCGGAGGAATTGCGTTCCGCGATAAATGCCGAATCGCAAAACACATTGCGGAATATTTCGCGGAATGCATCACAGGATAATTCTACCGGACAGGAGATTACTTCCGGTCAGGGCAGTTCGGTCAGTTTGGTTAATTCTGCCGGCGCTTTATCCGCAGGCGGGATCACCGTCCTGCAGGCGCCGCTGGAGAACCTCTATGTCGCGGCGACCTCTTCCATGGCCCTGTTCGATGCCGCGGGGGCGATCGGACAGGTGAAGCTTACCGGCACAGACGTGAAGGGCTGGTACATCGACGCCCCGAAACAGGCGCTCGAAAGCGGGTCCATGATCTACGCGGGAAAATACAGCGCCCCGGACTACGAGCTCCTGACGAGTTCCGGCTGTGACCTCGCGGTGGAGTCGATGATGATCCTGCACGCGCCGGAGGTAAAGGAAAAACTGGAGGAGCTGGGGATTCCTGTTTTCATCGACACCTCCAGCTCGGAGAGCCACCCCATGGGCCGGACCGAATGGGTGCGTCTGTACGGCGTCCTGACAGGACACGAGAAGGAGGCGGATGCCTTTTTCGCCGGGCAGCTGGAGACGTTCGCGGAGACGGGATCTTATACGGAAACCGGGAAAACGGCCGCCTTTTTCTCGATCACTTCCGTCGGAAACGTGGTCGTGCGCGCCGCGGATGACTATATTCCACGCATGATCGAACTGGCCGGAGGGGAATATGTTTTCAGGGATCTGGCTGCGGAGACCGGGAGCAGCGCCTCCGTCCGCCTGTCCATGGAGGATTTTTACAACACGGCGAAGGACGCGGATTACCTCATTTACAACGCCACAATCGAAAAGCCTGTGGGCAGCATCCGCGAACTATGCGGCAAATTCGCCCTGCTGTCGGATTTTAAAGCGGTGCGGGAGGGCCATGTCTGGCAGGCGCGGGGAAATCTCTATCAGTCCCCGGACATCGCGGCGCAGATGATCACGGATCTCCGCCGCATGCTGACGGGCGAAAATGAATCGGAAATGATTTTTCTTGAAAAGGTCGGAGACTGACGGCCGCAAGTTCCAAAGGAGGGTCAGCGTGACAGGTTTTTCCGGCACAGGTCCGCGCCGCTGCCGGTTCCCTGAGTTCTATTTCCGTGGAGCGGACCAGAAGGAACGCGCCGTGACGCGGCACGAAACTGCTCTCCTCCTCATTGATCTCAGCGCAGAGCGCAACAGGATCAGGAGCAACGCGCCGTTACGCGGAACGAAACCCTGCGGGACAACATCACAGTATTAACGGAAGGAAGAAAATCAGCATGGATCAGGAAAGACTGGACCGCATCAATGCGCTCGCGCGCAAGGCAAAAAGTGTCGGGCTGACCGAAGAGGAAACGGCGGAGCAGAAGGCGCTGCGCCGGGAATACCTCAGGGATTTCAGAGAAACGCTCCGCGGGCAGATCGAAAACATCACGATCGTGGAGCCGGATGGGAGCCTGACGCCGGTAAAAAGCCTGCGAAAAAAGAAATAAGAAAAGAACGCAGGCGCCTGCCAATGTTTTTTTGCGCTGAACGGCAGGATTTTGTAAGTGCTTTTCCGCTTGCGCCTGCCGCCCCGCACTGACACGTTTAGACATGGAGGAAATCATGCCCGGAACTAATTTCCATCTGCGTAATCCTGCGGTCGGGTCCAACGACCGCGCTCTGCGCGTGCGGGGCGATGAGATTTCCGCCTGCGGCGCGCCGGAGGAGATCCTGAATGACGAAGCCGTCCGCCGGATGAATGACTCCGATCCTGTCCCGGGATATTTCAATCACAGACGGGGTGATCCGGAAACGGATGCCCCCGCTTTTCCGCAGGTTCCGCGCATTCTTCTGGCCGCGCCGGGCAGCGGCAGCGGCAAGACGCTCGTCACCTGCGGAATCCTGCGGCTCCTGCAGAGAAACGGATTTAAACCCGCCGCCTTCAAGTGCGGCCCGGACTATATCGATCCCATGTTTCACAGACAGGTGTTAGGAATCCCCTCCGGAAACCTCGACACGTTCTTTTCTCCCGGCGGCGGCGCGCGGGAGATCCTGCAGCGCACAGTCAGAAAATACGGCGCGGACATCGCGGTCATCGAGGGCGTCATGGGCCTGTTTGACGGAACCGGCGTCTCCGGGATGGAGGCATCCTCCTGGGATCTGGCTGCGCAGACACAGACCCCCGTAATCCTGGTCGTCGACGCAAAGGGGATGGGGCGCTCCGTCGTTCCGTTCATCAAGGGTTTTCGCGATTATGAAACCACTGCGGTGAAAATACTCGGGAAACTGCGGGCGGAAAAACTAATGAACAAAGGAGCGGAAGCGGAAAAACCTGCGGGAGTCGGCGTTTCGGAGGAAACACCGGCGGAAAAATGCTGCGATGGGGAATTCCGGGGAAGAATCCACGGCGTTATCCTCAACCGGATCTCTCCCGGGATGGCGCCGGTGATGAAGAAATGGATCGAAGAAGAGACGGGACTGCGCGTCGCGGGTTACCTGCCGCAGGACGTGTCCCTCTCCTGGGGAAGCCGCCATCTGGGATTAATGCAGCCGGAAGAGGTAAAGGATTTCCGGGGGCAGATTGATCATCTGGCGGATATTCTGGAAAAAACGCTGGATACGCGGATTCTGCTGGAGATCGCGGCAGAGGGTTCCGGCATGTACGATTTTTCGGAAAAGAATTCGCGGCAGGAAGCGCGGGGGGCGGGGAAATTCACGGAAGAAACTCACCGGCAGGAAGCGCGGCGGATGGAG
>JAUNJS010000428.1 GCA_030533125.1 Eubacteriales bacterium
GCACTTTCGGGATTCCGGTTTCAGCGAAACTGCATGTGGATTTCTGTTTTCGCAGGGTTCCGTTTTCAGGGGAGGCTCGCACAGGCGCCTGCCTTCATGATGCTGTTTTCAGGAAAGCTGCACGCAGGTGCCTGCCTTCAGGAAAGCCGTTCCCGGAGTTCCGATTCGGGAATGCTGTCACTTCAATGCCACATTATTTGAAATGTAATAGGAATAGCCGTGCTTTTTGCAGTAGTTGATAATCTCCTTGCGCATGGAGGCACTCTTGGTGTATTCCAGAAGAGCGATTGAACGGCCGGCTTTTTTAACCCTCTTGAGATAGGCTTCATAGTAGGCGCGGTCTTCCTTTGTCTGCCTGGAGAACTTGTTGGAGTTGTAGCCTGTGATCGCGGTGAGGACTTCCTCCTGCATGACGCCGTCAATTATTTTTGCCTTGCCTACGCTGATCAGTTTCGAGACAAAAACATCTCCGCCGTTGATGATAATCGGAATCTTCTTGTTATGGCAGCGGGTAAGGATGTTGACGAGGCCGTTGAAGATATTGGTGCGGGGATACTCATAATAGACGTCCGTGTTGTCCACCCACAGGCCGTCGACACCTTTCTTACGGAGATTCGCGACCAGTTCATTGACCATGAAATCCTGCCATGCCTTCTTGGAGACATCCACCCACTTCTCATCGGGCCAGTTGTCGTAATTGCCCAGAGAGTATTTTTTAAAGCGTTTATAATAGGAGCGGTAATTCTCGATCGAACCGATGCTGATGTAGGTGTACACTTTTCTGCCGCCGGATTTGAGCTTTTTGATTTCTGCCGCCGTATAATGCTGCGCGTCGATGACGATGGATTTGTAATTTTTGACCTTCGATGTGTTTCCGTGAAGGGTTGTTCCGATAAAGACACCCCAGGTTGTTGTCTTTGAAGCTGCCTCTGCGGGAACCTCTGTCACGGGCATGACCGCCAGAACGCTGAGCGCGACGGCGAGCGCCAGTGCCACAAGCCTCTTCCCCCAGGAAGACGTCTGTCTGGTTTTATTCTCTCTTATCACGATTTTCCTCCTTTATCTGGTGTATCTGATGGCATATCTTGTGTACCTGGTCTTCATTGTAACAATATTTTCACATTTTGTACAGCAATTTGTAACAAATTCTCAGTACATGTCTGTGCTTGACTTTTCATTGTATTTGTTTTCACTGATTTTCCGTTTCCTGTTTTCCCGGTCTTTGCTGCACGAAAGGCTGCCGCAATAGCTGTCGTTGTGGGAAAATGATCGCAGGAGAATACCGGCGGGACTGTAAAAAGGGAAAAGGGTCGGAGATAGCCTTTTTTATTATGCGCTTTTTCATCATTCCGGCCCGCCATTGCGAATTCACGGACGGTGGGATATAATTCGATTTGACACATGAACGGAGGGGCGGATTGCGGCGCGGGACGCTGGCTGCGGGCAGATATGCGACGGACTGCAGGCCTCGGGCGGATGTGGTTGTGCGTCTGAGCTTCGGGCGGATCCGGCTGCGTATCCGGGACGCAGGCAGCAGGCTGTCCGACGGCACGGAACTTCAGTGTGGCGTCAGTTTGACGTCGGCAGCGGAAAAGGAGGCGGACGGTATGACAAATCGGAGGAAAAGGTCCGGGAGAAAAAAAGAGATGCCCTGGAAAAAGATCCTGTTTATATTTAATCCTGTTGCGGGGCGTTCCCAGATCAGGAACAGTCTGGTGGATATTCTTGAAGTCCTGTCTGCGGCGGATTTTAAGGTGGTATGTTATCCGACCAGGGGCCGGGGGGATGCCAGACGGATCGCGAGAGAACGCCGTGACGACTATCTGTATGTCGCCTGCGCGGGAGGGGACGGCACGCTGGATGAGGTCGTCAGCGGAATGATGGAGAATCCGGAAAAGCCGTTTGTACCCATAGGATATATACCGGCCGGCACGACCAACGATTTTGCCGCCAGCCTTCACATTCCCTTTGATATGAAGCAGGCGGCAGAGGTTATTGTCAGCGGCCGCACATTCCGCTGCGACATCGGGCTTTTTAATAAGACGGATTATTTTACCTATGTGGCAGCGTTCGGACTGTTTACAGGGACATCCTATCACACTCCGCAGGAATTAAAAAATCAGCTGGGACATTTTGCCTATATTCTGCAGGGCGTGACAGAGCTGGGGCAGATGCGCGCCTATAAAATGCGCATACACGCGCTTTCCGCGAAATCGTCCCCGGAATCCGCTGTGGCGGAGGGAGTGATATCATCTTCGGGCAGTGGGGATTCCGGATCGGGATGGCCGGGATTAAGGCTTACCAAAGCAGGAGAGCCGGGCACGGGAATTTCGGAAAAAGGAGGTACGGGCGCGGGGCTTCCGGGAAAAGGGGTTCCGGGAGCAGGAAGACCTTCGGAATCAGGAGATTCGGGATCCGGAGTTGTGGTATCGGAGTCTTCGAACCCCGAGTCTGCGGCGGAAGCCGGGGACAGCGAAAGCATGGATCTGTACCTGGAAGGGGAGTTCGCGTTCGGCATGATTACGAATTCCTGTTCCATCGGTGGATTCCAGAACATCACAGGCAGCTGTGTGGACCTGCAGGACGGTCTTTTCGAGGTCACGCTGATCCGGATGCCGGCGAATCCGCTTGAATTGAGCGAGATTCTGATGGCGATGGGAAACCCGGAGATGAAGACGAACATGGTCGTAAGCTTCAAGACCTCGAAAATTATATTGACCTGCGACGAGCAGGTTTCCTGGACCCGCGACGGAGAATATGCCGGTTCCCATAAACGTGTAGAGCTGGAAAACTGTCCGCAGCAGCTCAAGATCCTTGTTCCGGAAGAGTACGCGCGCACGCAATAAAAACAAATAGCTCGAACGGATCAAATAAAGCGGCTGCTAAAGCGTACGCGGGGCGGGGCGATCCTTATTTCAAATGGAAGCGGCGGGGATTGTATGTTATAATTCTGGGTGGAACGACTGGAAACGGGCAAGGCAGCGGGTATTCTGGAGGAACAGCACACATGACGATTTTCGTGACCGGCGGCGCCGGCTTTATCGGAAGCAATTTTATTTTTT
>JAUNJS010000429.1 GCA_030533125.1 Eubacteriales bacterium
GGTTCTACCAACGAGGGAGATGACAGCGGCGGTGGTTCTACCAACGAAGGTGACGACCAGGTTTCCGATGACGAACAGGACTCCGATGAGCAGGATTCCTCCGGTTCCGGAGATACCGGAACGATGCCCGAAGAAGACAACGATGGAAAACAGGACGAGCAGACGACACCTGAGAATCAGGATCAACAGCAGCAGGATCAACAGGAAACAACTCCTTCCGCACCCTCTACGCCATTGAGTCCGCCCACCAACCCGCCCAGTTATACTCCGACGACGGATGCCGATCAAAAAGAGAAGGATAAGAACAAGAGTCTCGATGAGCGGAAGACGACGCTGAACCCCGGGGAAGTCCCCACCGGCTATGACCAGACGCTGGGATATAACGGTACAAACGAACAGCTGATCGCAAACCAGAACATCGTGTCCGGACTTTCCCTCACAAGGGACAGTTTCCGTTTTTATACGATCGACAAGGATCTGGCATTTGCGGCATCCCCCCAGTCCGTGTATGAAGAAATGAAGAATGCTTCCCGTCCGGTCGGCAGCCTTCAGGAAAATGACGCGCTCTATGTCCTGAGTGAAGAAAAAGACGGCTGGCTTTACGTAGAATCCGCCAATGTCCGCGGTTTTGTCAAGGACTCCAAGGTTCACCGGGATGAAGCGGCGAAAGAAATTCTCTCTGAGCTGGATGAAAAACTTGCAATGCTCTCAGATCTTTCCGGGCAGGATTCAGGCATAGAGGCGGAAGATATCCTTCGTTTTGCGACAGAGACCATCCCGGCGGGAGAAAACGCCGCGTATTCCTATAAACGGTGCACAACAAAATCGACCGTCATCGACAAGCAGTACGCCATTGCGGAAAGCGATACACCGATTCTGGAGACGACCAGTGAAAATTCCCGGGAGATTGGACACATGTACCCCGGCAGCCTGTGTTATATCATCATGCAGGCCAATGACAAATGGGCATTCGTGGAATCGGCAAATGTGCGCGGATTCACGCGTCTGGCGAATCTTACAACCGGTAAGGCCGCCAAAAAGATCGTACAGAGCAGCGGGGAACTGTCCATGCAGACAGCGGAAGAGTACATTTCGCCCTCTGAAAACAAGGCCCTGTACTACACCCTGAATTCCGTCTATGACGGAGCCTCTTATAACAACATACGTTCGGAAATCGTCCAGATCGCCGCGGAATGTATCGGCAACCCCTATGTATGGGGCGGCAATTCCCTGACCTACGGCGCTGACTGCTCCGGTTTCGTCAAAACACTGTACTCCATGTTTGGATACAACCTTCCCCGTGTGGCGGATGATCAGTCCAGGTTCGGCACACAGATTCCGATCAGTGACGCGGCACCCGGTGACCTGATTTTCTTTGCGTCAAACGGTTATGTCTATCACGTTGCCCTGTACGCCGGGGACGGAATGACCATCGAAGCCTACAGCGAGGAACGCGGTATCATCGCGACGGAAATCGGAAACCGGGACGCCGTATGGGCAACACGTATCATCGAGGACTAAAACAGATCACAGCATAAAATTCGCGCGAGATTCACTCCCGGCCTCCAGCTTTTTTCCGGAGACCGGGAGTGTTATATTGCACAGGGCAGCAAATATTCCAATGGTGGCAAAATTCCGGAAAAAGCGCAATGCCACGCATAACGGCTCCATTTTACGGATTCCGCTGCGTGTGATACACTAAAGCACAGGGAGACAAAGCAGGAGCTGTCTGCATTTATTCGCAAAAGGCATCTTTAACGAATAGTTGACGGGCTTTGCCCGTCAACTGATTCGTTAAAGATGGGTGAAAACTAAGGAAAAACTAAGGAGAACCTGTAAAACCAGTCGTTATAGATGGGTGAAAACCAGCGAGAAACTGTAAAACCAGTCGTTATAGAAGGCTGTTACAATTTGGAGATCTAAAAATGGCACGGGCAAAAAGCAGCAGGCCGGAGAAATACTCCAGGGAACAGGAAATCAAAAATACGAAAAAAATGCGGGAGGTCCTGGAGGGGCTGCCTCGTTTCTGCCGGCAGTATTTCCGGGGAATTGAGGAAACGACGGGGGCAAGAACGCGTCTTGCTTACGCGTATGATCTGCGTGTTTTTTTTGAATTTCTGCAGCACGAGAACCGTTCTCTGAAGGGTCAGGAAATCAGGGATTATCCTGTCCGGATTCTGGAGCAGATCGGGAAGGAGGACATCGAGGAGTATCTGGAGTATCTCTCCTACTATGAGAAAGACGGGCAGATCTATACAAATGACGCGCGCGGAAAGGCGCGGAAGCTGTCCGCTGTCCGAAGCCTGTTTAAGTATTTTTACAGGGCGGAAATACTGCCCCGGGATGTTACCGCGCTTGTTCCTCTCCCAAGGTTCCATGAAAAGCCGATTGTGCGGATGGACGGTGACGAGGTCTCGCAAATGCTTGAAAAAGCTGACAGCGGATCTGATTTGTCAAAAAATCAGCTGCGTTTCCATGAAAAGACGCGTATCCGCGATGTTGCCCTGTTGACGCTGCTTTTGGGAACCGGAATCCGTGTCTCGGAATGCGTCGGTCTCGATATTCGCGATATTGATTTTAAAGAAAAAGGAATCCGTGTGCATCGCAAGGGCGGCTATGAATCCATAGTCTATTTCGGGGATGAAGTGGAAACCGCGCTGCTGGATTATCTGGAACAGCGGCGGCAGATCCTGCCGCAGGAAGGCCATGAAGAGGCACTCTTTCTCTCAATGCAGCGGCGACGCATCACTGTGCGCGCTGTGGAGAACCTGGTCAAAAAATATGCCTCCCTCGCCACCTCTCTCAAAAAAATCACGCCGCACAAACTGCGCAGCACATATGGAACCAGTCTGTACCGGGCAACGGGGGACATTTACCTTGTAGCCGACGTACTGGGGCATAAGGACGTCAACACGACAAGAAAGCATTATGCAGCCATTGAAGAAGACCGACGCAAAAGCGCACGTAATATCGTGCGCCTCCGCCCCGGGGATGCGTCTTTGAATGCCGCGGAAACAACTGATGCTGTAGAAATGAAGGACACTGTAGAAACGTTGGATCCT
>JAUNJS010000430.1 GCA_030533125.1 Eubacteriales bacterium
TGAAAAGGCGCTCCTCCGCCGGGCTCAATGAAAAGGCGCTCCTCCGCCGCGGACTCCGGTTTTACATTATCCCGATCAGCGCGTCTGTCTCTTCCCCGGTGGTGCCCCAGTCTGTCGCGAAGCGGATCACCGTATGTGTATCATCATATTTTGCCCAAAAGCAATACTCTGCTTTTTCCCCCAGTTTTTCCAGTCTGCTGTTTTCCATAACACAGAAAATCTGGTTTGTCGGAGAGCCGAAGCAAAGCTGATATCCTTTTTCGATGAGTGCCTTTCGGATCCTGGCAGCCGACCGGATGGCGGGGATGCCGATTTTTTCATACAAGCCGTCTGTAAACAGTGTGTCAAACTGCAGGCCGAGCATGCGCCCCTTCGCGAGCAGCGCCCCGTGCTGCTTGATGATCGTGAAAAACGCCGGGATCCTTCCCGGATCCGGGATCACGACGGCTTCGCCGAAAAGCGCGCCGCATTTTGTCCCGCCGATGTAAAAAGCGTCGCAGAGCGCGGCAAGGTCGGGAAGCGTGACGTCATTTTCCGGACAGGCCAGGGCATAGGCCAGCCTCGCCCCGTCGGCGTAGAGCGCCATTCTGTACGCGTCGCACACCGCGCGGAGATCAGCAATCTCCTGCCGGGAATACAGCGTTCCCTGCTCTGTCGGCTGGGATATATAGACCATTCCCGGCATGACCATATGCTCGTAACTGTCATCATGGTAGAAGTCTTCCATGTACTGCCGGACATCCTCTGCAGACAGTTTTCCCTGATGATACGGCAGCGTCAGGACCTTGTGGCCGCCCGCTTCGATCGCGCCGGCTTCGTGCACGCTGATATGCCCCGTCTGCGCGGCGATCACGCCCTGATAGGAGCGCAGGAACGCGTCGATCACCACTGCGTTGGCCTGCGTGCCGCCGATCAGAAATTCCACTGCGGCATCCGGGCATCCGCAGGCTTTCCTGATCTTGTCCCTCGCCGCATTGGAAATCTCATCGAGCCCGTATCCGGTCGTTTTCATCATATTAGTCTCCGCCATGCGCTGCAGGATGGCGGGATGCGCGCCTTTTAAATAATCACATGAAAAATCCAGCTTCTGTTCTCCCATGCCGTCTGTTCCTCCCCTTATCCTGATGTTTTCCAGAACAAACCGTCATACCGACGCTTCGCGATCACAGTGCGCGAAACGTCACAATTGTCTCCCCTCCTGCAGACACTGTCTAATGCGTCACCTACCATTTCCCGTCAACATCTGTCCCGGTACTTTTTCTATTATTTCCTGCCGGCTGTACACTGTTCGCTTTGTAAATTATAGTGTATCATAAATCTGCGGGATTATGGAAATATCTGCCGCCGGTCTGCTGTCCGGCTGCTGAATGGTCTGTAACCGCTCCGCTCCGGTGTCCGGCTGCTGAAAGGTCTGTGACCGCTCCGGTGTCCGGCCGCTGCATACTTCAAATTGTAAGAATGCCATTGACTTTATCTTCTCCCCTCCCCCGGAAGATGCGGAAGGAAGACAGGGCCTGAAAGGGCGAAAGGATGACCGGGACCTGAAGCGCAGGAAGACAAGGGCCTGGAGGGCGGAGGGAAGACAAAGATCTGAAGAACAGAAGGAAGACAAGGACTTGAAGAGCAACCGGAAGACAAGGACCTGAAGAGTGGAAGAAAGACAGGGAAAAGAGAAAAGGAGGCCGAGCCTTATGCCGACAGAAAAGAAACAATTGACCGTAAAACCCGAATTCAGCGAATTTTCGCAGGCAGTAGATGAGTATACCGCCCGGCTTCCGATTGCGATCCGGGAGCAGTTCCGTCAGGCACTCTTCAGTGAATACGAGGAAAAGTATGACAAGGTGGAGGAACTCTGCAATGAAATCATCACAGAGCATCCGGACAATACGGAAACTCTCGCTCTTCTGGGGAGAGCACAGCTGTCGCAGCAGAAAAACGAAGAGGCGGAGAAGACCTTCCGGGATCTCCTGGAAAAAGAACCGGATCGGCATTATGAGCGTATAGAACACGGTCTTTCTTTACATGCGCTCGGCAAGTATCATGAAGCGCTCAGGGAACTGCAGAAAGCGGATCCGGATAAGGCCTACCACCCGTTCTACTATTCCATCCTTGGAAACTGCTATGAAAAGACGGGAAACAGGCAGAAGGCCCGGGATGCCTACCGCGCGGAGATCACTCTGTGGGAACAGACCGGAGAGACGGCATCTCCGGACATCCTGGACGGCTGCTTCTGCAATCTGATCTATCTGGACGCCGCGCTCTACCGCAAGGAGCTTTTGGACGACCTTGACCTCTACAGAAGATTTATGGCGGAAACAGAGATGACCCCGGAAATGAAGAATCATCTGACATCCAATATCGCATATTGGAGTACGCTTCTGACGATTCCGGTATTCCGCGATCCGTTTGTGAAGTTCGTAAAGGATGTGGAGCAGGAAGGATATCTGCTGGACAGCCCCGGATACAGCATCATTGACAGCGCCTATCGCGCGGAGGAATCTTACCGTTACCACGAAGACAAAAATGTAGATGCCTTCATGGAGTCATTTCTGTCCGCGGAGTCAGGGGATCAGGACGGGGACGGCAGCGACTCTGCGCGCGCGGTACAGCTGGCACACGAATGGTATATGTCCAAATGCGTCGAGGAGTATTCGCAGATGCTCCTTTACGTCGCGGAGCAGTACCCTTATTCCTATGCCCGCACTGTGACATTCCTTGAGCAGCTGCAGACGTCCGGCCCCGGGAAGATGAGGGAGAGCATCCTCGACCGTCTCCAGGAGGAAAAAATAGTAAAGGCAGAAAGAGACACGGTCGCCGCGGAACTGGACAAAGCCTATAAAAACGTGCGCAGCGCCCGAAAACAGCCTGTTTATGTTGCGGAAGGCAGCGTGACTTACAAGAGAAGCACCAAAAAGATCATGCCCAACGATCCGTGCCCGTGCGGATCAGGTAAAAAGTTCAAAAAGTGCCATGGACGGTAGGGACCTTCCGCCTCCCTGTCAGTCCCGGACTCAATACCTCTCCCGCGCCCGCCGGCAGACGGAAAAAGAAAGCATAA
>JAUNJS010000431.1 GCA_030533125.1 Eubacteriales bacterium
GAAAATAAAAGATGAAAATGCCGGAAGGAGGAAGTCATTTCCGGAGAGATTATTGTTAAAACCGGAAAGGAGAGATCATTGTTAAAAGCAGTTATTTTTGATATGGACGGAACCCTGCTGGATTCAGAGATCGTGCACTATTTTGCCATCCGGGATGCGGCAAAAGAAAAGCTTGGCATTGATATCTTCATGGAGAATTACATGCGGTACTGCGGCGTGCCGGATCCGGAGATGTGGCCGGAGATCATGCGTGAGGCAGGGGGACTGACGCCTGCGATTGAGGAGGCGTTTGGCGGGCTCCCGGCTCTTTCGGAAGAAAATCGGGAACACCGGCTTTCTGAAGATGAGAAAGTAGATGCCGTCAGCGCGGAGCTGGAGCGTATACACTGGGCGGGATATCACAGATATATTGAAAAGAACGGGATTACAAGTTTCCCGGGCGTGCCGGAACTGCTCGATGCACTGAAAAAGGCGGGACTGCATATCGCGATCGCGACGGGTTCTCTCCACAGCGTCGTTGAAGGAAACCTGCAGCTGCTGGGGATCAAGGCGTATGTGGATGCGGTGGCAGCCTCGGAGGATGTAGAAAACGGAAAGCCAGCGCCGGACGTGTTTCTCAAGGCGGCGGAGTTTCTGGGCGTCGAGCCCGCGCAGTGTCTTGTTGTGGAGGATTCCCGCAACGGCCTTACCGGCGCGGCACGCGCCGGCATGGCGATTGTGGGATTTGACGGCTCGCAGATGCCTTCGGAAGCAGCGGCGGCGCCGTTTGCTTTTTCTGACTACAGACAAGTGCGGACGGAGGATTTTTACCGCTGGTATGCGGCGCAAAAACCCGGGAGCGCAGGTCTTTAGGCACTGTCCGCAAATAACTTCCGAAAGTTGCAGAGGATTTTCTCCCGAGTACAAGGAGAAAAACGTAGGCGATGCGGGCATCGTCGAGGCTTTTCGACGCAGTAATCGAAAGAAAAGACCTGCAAATTTTCGGAAGTTATTAAGTAACAGTGCCTTAGTACGGAGACGGGTTGAAGAGGCCGTTGAAAACGGACCAGTCGATGGCATCGATGCGTGCTCTGTCCTCCCGGGAAAGGTTTTCGTCATCGTAACGGGGCAGGGAGTCGTAGTCGATGGGCTCGACCCAGACACCGTTCTCCTGCAGGAAGGCAATGGTGTGGCGGAAGGAGGGGTAGACTTCGAGGATGAGCGTCATGTCCTCCGGGGTTTCATCCGCGAAGCCCGCAGAGCCTGTGGAGCTGTCCCGCCCCGAGGCATAATTGAGCCAGATTCGGCCGAACGGGTGGCCGGCGCGTGCGAATGTGTAGGAAAACTGTGTGAGGTCGAGAAGGTAGGCCTTCCGGAGCGCCTCGTATTTTCCGGTGTCCATCCGGATAGGATCAGAGGTTTCATTCCCGTTTTCGTATTCGAGGGTCACATTTTTCGCGTTCATGCGCACTGCGTCATCGTGGTAGATGCCGAAAGTGCCTTCCCGGAAGGCCTCTGTTCCGATGACGTTATCCATTATTGCCGGATCGGCAGTTGAGGGGACTTCGAACTTGCGGGAGATCGTCTTTCCGTTTTTCATCCGATACAGAACGGTAAAGAGAAAAGTCTGTTGCGACTGTTCGCGCTGCACATGCTCGGAGACGACGTCCACGATGTTCCCGTTGCTGTCCGTGACCTGATCCACCACGGTATTTACGGCCGCGTTTTCTTCATCGGCTGCGGAAGAGCGGTAGAAAGGATTGTGCACCGCATGACTTCGTGTATAATCCTGGCCCAGTTTCGCGACGGCGATCACGTCTTCGACATTTTCAAGGTGCATGTACTGATCTCCGTAGGCAAGAGAATCCACGTACCTGCCGTTCTCATTGTACAGCGGAGAATCATAATTATTGCAGATCAGAGCGGCTTCCGCGACTTTGCCGGGATCCGGAAGGTACCGGTCATATCCCGCAATATCGAACAGAAATCCCAGGAAGACCGCGGTGGTGATGGCGAAAGCGGCAGCGATTTCCAGCGGGTGCCGGAACAGGGCCCGGAAATCATACTCGTAAATGATCTCCATGATGCAGGCTGTCAGCAGCGTAAACAGCAGCATCCACAGAATGGCCAGCGGCATGTTGTTCTGAATTGAGGCGAGCAGCAGGCCGATAAAGAGGCCGACGATGACGGCGATTGCGACGCGGACCACCGACCTGACGGGACCGAAGACCACGGCGGATTCCGCGCACTCGTTTCTGCGCAGCCTGCAGCAGATGAAGGCGAGCAGGAAATAGAGCACGGCAAGAGCCAGGAGCCTGAGTACGCACTCCACGTCTGATTCCACGGTGTAGTGATACAGCGGGGTAAAGATGTATTCCTCCAGGCCGCCGGGTCTGATTCCGCTGTACGTCTCCAGAAATTCCTCGCAGTAGCCGGTCAGTATCGTTTTGAAACAGATTTCATAAAACAGAAGGCAGAAAAATGCCAGCACAGCCACGATGACATTGCCTGTCAGCATGGCCGAGAGAATGCCGAGGCCATAGACGCACACAAACAGGGCAGTCACGCGAATGACCTGCCGCGCGACTTCGAAGAGGATGGCGTGCGTGAGTGCGCCCATCGCGCCTGCGATGAGGAGGCCGATCTCCAGTGTGATCAGATAAGAAAACAGGAAATACAGGAAACCGGAGACGCAGATGTCCCAAAACCGCTTCGTGCGCGAAACCGGCTGGCTCTCGTAGAAATCCACTTCCCGCCGACTGTCCATCCAGGCGAAGCCCTCGATGGCCAGGACCGGGGCCAGAAACAGCACCAGAAAGTACGGGGCAAAGGAATTCCGCCCCATCATGGCCGAGACAGCGTCGGTGAGCGCCCGGAGGCGCCCGGCTTCCGTAACTCTCTGCCCGCCCGAGGAGGCTTCCAGCTCCTGCAGTACGCTCAGAAGAACGGTCAATGTCCCGGCTGCATGATACAACAGGAAGCATACGAAGGTCAGAGCTGCCGGCCAGAGCCTGCGCTTGAACAGCTCCCGCTGCCGCGCGATGAAACTGGCAGCACGCAGATGATCTGAGTCGTTTT
>JAUNJS010000432.1 GCA_030533125.1 Eubacteriales bacterium
TGCCGTGCGTCATTCCGGACGCCGGATCCGCGGGCTCTGCCGCGCGCGGTTTCAGGTGCCGATGGGGTTCCGAGTGCCGATGGGATCAGCCGTAGATCCGGCACCGCTCATACTTTGAAAAAGCACTGACCCTGCGGCCGGGAATGGTGACTGCGTCTTTTATGATATCCGGCAGGAAGTCATCCCATTTCACCTCCAGGATAATGGGCGATTCCCCTGCCGGGAGCGTAAGGGTCTCGGGATTCAGAAAATCTGTTCTGGATTCTCCGGTTCGGATATTGTAGTCCATGGTTACCCGCACATTTCCGGGTCCGAAAACAAAAGGATCCCGGGTATAGTCCACGATGGTTTTTGGTCTGAGCCTCTGCGAGTTCATCTTGGAATAGAGTTCCGCGCAGAGCGGCTGCCCGGAGGACAGAAGAAAGTGAATGTCACCGTCCACAATCGCCTGGGCTTCCTTCCTGCTCAGGCGGCAGCTTTCCTTGGCGCACAGACCATTGATCTTGCTTTTCTTCTCAAGGACAATAAAGGACAGATCGCCGTTGTAATACCGGATGCGGAATTTCTCCCGGAAATTTATTCCGTCGATCTTCTCGCGCAGCGCTTTGTCGTCCGGAGTATCAAAATACAGGCTCCTGATCTGATATTTCCCGTCGATCGCGTGGCTGTCCGGTTTCATCACTGCGGAAAGCCTTGTGAGAAGCACGAGCCTGTCCGCAAAGTTTATTTCATGCTTCCATTCGTGCCTGTACTTCATCCGCTCTCCTCCTTTCGCGTTAAACTCTTTTGCTGTAAATCCTTTTCGCTTCTATTCTTTTCTCTTGGAATACTCTTCCGCTTTTATCTTTTATCCCGACTTCAGCCGGAAAGTCAGGCAAGTCTGCTGCACGGGATCTTATGTCTGTTAAGCGGACCCGTCCTTGTTTCTCGGGCCTCGTTTCGCGCGCCTCATGTCCGTTAATCTGACCCGTCCCTGCTGCGCAGGCCTCATGTGAATGATTATAAAAAGAAAGCTTAACTGAACTTAAAAATAATTAAGAAAAATATGTGTTTTCAGAGCGGCAGCGCAACTGTTACGCAGAAGTCCTGCCCGCTTTCTGTGGAGGCTGAGATGGTGCCTCCGTGGGCGCCGGCAATGGCCCTTGCGATGGACAGTCCGATGCCGTGTCCGCCTGTCATGGAATTTCTCGAGGTGTCTGTCCGGTAGAAGCGGTCAAAAACGTACTGCAGGTCTTTTTTGTCGACCTTGTCTTTCGTCGCGTTTGTGATCGTCAGGACAGCCTTTTTCTTATGCGCGGCAAGTTCCAGCGTGATCCGGCCGCCTTCGGGGGAATATTTTACGGCATTATCCAGAAGAACGGACACCATCTGCCGGAGCGTATCGGCCGAACCGACGATCGTGAGGTCCGGCGTAATCCGGACTGTAAAATCGATATCATGCAGGGCCGCGGGCGCCCGGAAGGAGCCCGCCGTGCTGCTGACGAGGTCGGAAAGCGATACTTCCGTTTTCCGGAGCGTGTGTTCCGCCTCTTCCATCTTGGAAAGGAGGACGAGGTTATTGGTCAGCTCCGTCAGGCGTCTGACCTGATCCCGTATATCCGCCAGTTCTTCGTTCTCTCCATCCGATTCCAGCAGGTCCACGTTGGCATTGATGATGGTGAGCGGCGTTTTGATTTCATGACCGGCATCGGAAATAAACCGCTTCTGTTTTTCATAGCTCTCCGCGATCGGCGCCACGATTTTTCCCGCTGTCAGCACAAACGCGAGAAAAACAGCCACGCACCCGAACAGCCCGGAAACGATGCTGATCCACAAAAAATCCCGGAATGTATCCAACTTTCGGCCGCAGTCGAGAAACAGAATTCTCGTCCCCATTTCATCGGCTTTCCTGGAATACCGGAAATCCCCCACAAATCCGCGGTCTTTTCTGCTGTTCAGCGCGCGGTCTATGTATTGTTTCGCGGAATTTTCGTCGACAGAGATGATCCTTGACAGATCGGACTGCAGGATCTCGCCGTCCTTCGAAACCGTCACGATAAAAAAGCGTGATTCGAACGGCACTTCCAGAGACATGCCGCTCGGGACAAAACCGCGCATGTTTTCAGGTATTTCCGGAGGAAATCCTTCGTCGAGGTTTTCTTCGATAAACAGGGGCGCGTCCGGCCGGGACAGGACATCCAGAATCGCGTTGCTCTCCGAGACGACTCCGCAGTAGTTCACGATATTCATAATCAGCACGAGCGCCGTCATCAGAAAAAACATGCAGACGGTGGCCGTGACAATAAATTTCCGTTTCAGCTTATCAATCATCGAGGTTCTCCAGAGAATATCCCGCATTGCGTGACGATTTAATCTGAATATCCGCGTGCAGCGCGTTCAGTTTTTTACGGAGGTAGGAAATATAAACCCAGACCACATTGATTTCGGCCTCACTGTCAAAGCCCCAGATCTTCTCCATAAACATCTCGGGTGACAGAATGCGGTGCGGATTCATCATCAGGTACTCCATCACCTGATATTCTTTATTGGTCAGGCGGACACTGCCGCCCGGGGAGGAGAGTTCGAAGGTCGAGCGGTCAAGCGTAATGTTCCCGGCCGTCAGTTTTGCGCCGGCGCCTGTCCTCCCGCGGGTCATGCTGCGGATTCTGGCGAGGAGCTCGCGCGAGTCAAACGGCTTCGTGAGATAGTCGTTCGCGCCGCTGTCAAGCCCGGTCACACGGTCCTCGATTTCCGATTTCGCCGTCAGCATCAGAATCGGGACCTGGTTCCCTTTCTCCCTGATTCTTCGCAAAACCGTAATGCCGTCCATTTTCGGCATCATGATATCGAGCACCGCCGCGTCGTAATTTCCTGTTTCCAGATAAAACAGCGCGGCCTCGCCGTCATAGACAGCGTCCGCGGAATAATTGTTCTTCTTCAATATTTTGAGAATCGCCCTGGAAAGCGCTTTCTCATCCTCCGCAAGCAGAATCCTCATACCGGCGTCTCCTTTCCGAATATTTCCGCAGGTTTCCGGACATTTCCGAAGCCCTCTTCCGATCATCCCGGTGCAAAT
>JAUNJS010000433.1 GCA_030533125.1 Eubacteriales bacterium
ATCACGATCAATTTTAAAGCAGACGAAGAACATTTTATGAATCTGCGTGTAAATCGTGAGATCCACGATGCAGAGGATATTCATATCATTGGTATCGACCGCGGTGAGCGGAACCTTTTATATATATCTGTGATCGATATGGATGGCAGGATCGTCGAGCAGATGTCGCTGAATGAGATTCTTTCTTATGACAAGAACATGAATCTTCATAAGAGGGACTATCATCAGTTGCTTACATCAAGAGAAAAAGACAATATTAATGCACGACAGAATTGGACTACAGTCAATACGATCAAGGAACTGAAAGAAGGCTATCTGAGCCAGGTGATTCACGTAATCACGGACCTTATGATCAAATACAACGCTATCGTAGTGTTGGAGGACCTCAACTTTGGCTTTAAAAGAGGCCGACAGAAATTTGAGAGGCAAGTCTATCAAAAGTTTGAAAAAATGCTGATCGATAAGCTGAATCTGTACATTGATAAACACAGAGACCCGGAGGAGAACGGTGGTCTTCTGAAGGCTTACCAGCTTACCGGTAAATTTAATAGCTTCCAGACACTGGGCAAACAGTCTGGTTTCTTGTTTTATGTTCCGGCATGGAGTACAAGCAAGACAGACCCGACCACGGGATTTGTAAATCTGTTTTATACCAGATATGAATCGATTGAAAAAGCAAAGGCGTTTATCCAAAATATGGATAGGATATGGTATGATCCTGAAACTGGAACATATGCTTTTTCTTTTGACTACAGCCGTTTCACATACAAAGCCGAAGGGAGTAGGGTAAAATGGACTGTTTATTCCTTTGGAAGGAGAATTGAGCATTTTAGAAACCCGGACAATAATAATGAGTGGGATACGGACTACATAGATCTGACAGAAGCTTTTTCCACATTGCTGTCAGCTTTTGGCGTATCCAAAGAAAATGATGATCTAAGGGGGTCAATGCTGTGCGTAAGAGAAGCGGATTTCTTTAAACGCTTCATGAAATTGATGACTTTGATGCTGCAAATGAGAAACAGTGATGAAAAAAAAGGCATAGATGAGATCGTGTCACCTGTAAAAAATAGTAGCGGAGGATTTTTCGTGACCGGTGCTGACAGCTCCTTACCAGTTGACGCGGACGCAAATGGTGCATATAACATAGCGAAGAAAGGACTCTGGATAGTGAGGAAGATTAAAGAGACGAAAAAGGAAGAAATAAAGGGCGTTAAACTGGCTATGTCAAATAAAGAGTGGCTCGGGTTTGCGCAGGAGAACACGATTTAATGGAAGAACCTATTATCATATCTAATCTGAACGATTTCATATTTTGCCCGGCGTCAATTTATTTTCATAATTTATACGGTAATCAAAGTACCATAAGCTATCAAAATAAAGATCAGATTAACGGGAAAAAAGCACATGAGAATATTGATACAGGCGTATATTCTACGAGAAGAAGCATAATTTCTGGTATTGGAGTGTATTCAGAGGAATATGGTTTAATTGGGAAGATCGATATTTACAATGGAAATAATGAACACCTGATTGAGCGGAAACGAACGATTAAGACTATATATGATGGGTATGTCTTTCAGCTATATGCTCAATACCTTTGCATGACGGAGATGGGATATAAGATAAAAAAGATTTCTTTATATAGTATGACTGACAACAGAATGTATCCAATCTTGCTTCCGGAAGAAGATCCAGAGATGTTTGATAAGTTCAAAACGCTGAAGAATTCAAACAGACGAACCGTGAAAAGTGTTTAAAATGCATCTATGAACCGGCTTGTGATAGGGGGTTGGTGTGTTAGATCGAACAGATTTTGAGAAAAAGCAGATCATATTCTTCTTCCCGACCGAAGGAGATAAGATGTCTTTCAGAAATGATAATCTGCTGATTTCTGATAAAGAAGGCAAGATTAAAGCACAGACTACCTGCTACAGGATCTTTTTGATCTTCGTTGTTGGAGACACTACAATCACAACAGGGTTGTTAAACAGATCCTCAAAATTTGGCTTTTCAATTTGCTTTATGAACCGGAACATGAAATTGTACAAGTTTATTGGCAGCAGAATGGAAGGGAATACTTTACTAAGAAAAAACCAGTATAGTTATGACGGCAAATATCTTGCGCAAAGAATCATTTGGAATAAAATACGAAACCAGAGAAAAGCACTGGCGGCCACCAGGCAGAACAGTGAATGGTTTTATGAAGCGATGGCCAAGATGGACGGCTATCTGTCACAACTCGAAAATGGGGAATTTGAGAGAGATTCTTTACTTGGCATCGAGGGAGCAGCATCCAGGCTTTATTTTTCCCGTATGTTCAGTAATGTAAACTGGAAAGGGCGTAAGCCGCGGATAAAAGCTGATTATGTTAATGCATCACTTGATGTAGGATATACGATCCTGTTCAATATCATAGATTCACTAATCAATGTATATGTTTTTGATGAATATAAAGGGGTGTTGCATACATGTTTTTACATGAGAAAATCACTGGTTTGTGATCTGGTTGAGCCATTTCGTCCGATAATCGATTATACGACAAGAAAAGCTATAAACTTGGGACAGTTCAAGCCTGATGATTTCAAAGAACACAACAAGAAGTATTTGCTGGAGTGGAAGAATTCGAAAAAATATACATACATTTATCTGTCCGAAATAATGAAAAGGAAGAATGAGATCTTTTTATGTATTCAGGGATACTATAGAGCATTTATGAAAAATAAGCATCCGGTGGACTTTCCGATATTCGAATACTGATGGTGGAGAAAAATGATAATAATTAGTTACGATATTGCAAATGATAAGCTAAGAACTACGTTTTCCAAGTATCTGCTGAAATTCGGACACAGAATTCAGTATTCGGTATTTGAAGTGGATAACAGCAAACGAGTTCTGGACAACATCCTTTGTGACATTGAAAACAATTATTCAAAAAGATTTGCAGAAACGGATAGTGTTTATATCTTTAAGCTGTCAGAAACGTGTGAAATAATAAGCCTGAATTATTCATAGCGGTAAGCCATAAACAATGCTTTTCCGCGTAGTTACA
>JAUNJS010000434.1 GCA_030533125.1 Eubacteriales bacterium
CGAACTCGGAGTGGACCTGAGGAGCTTCGGGGAGATGACCATAGAGGAACACATCAGCATGCACCATGACGATGTTAAGGCCGTTAACACCGAGGAGGATCCCTTCAATGTTTACCCCGCGAAGGGTCCGGGAGGAAAGATGGACGGAGGCAGAGCCGAGATAAGGATCCCGGCTCTGAGCTGGAACGTAATAAGATTCACGAAAGCCCGCTGACGGGCTCGGAATGAAAAAGGGGTTGTCTCAAAATGACTTTTCAGTCATTTACGGGACGACCCCTTCTATTATTCCGGTTTTAACTTAAATCATATTCTTTTGAGTCAAAAAACAGACATACCTTAACAGGAGGCCGCCCTTCCGGGACCTCCCAGGTATGTCTGTTGTTCGTCTTATTACCTAAACCGCCTTCGGTTTTTTTAGGTGTTCTCCCAACCGTCCTTTCTCCAGTTTACTGTGCAGCTTCAGTATGTTGTACGCGAAGCTCAGCAGCATCCATTCTACCGCCACATTCCTATTGCCGCGCATCATAAATCGTCTGAACAGCAGATCTTCCTTTACATAGGCGAAGACTCCTTCTGACTGGATCGACCGGTTGATCCGAAGAAGTTTTCCCTCCTCGCTGTTTATCTTCTCTTCCATTCTGGATCGTTGTTCCTGGAAGTACTTCGATACGTTCAGTCGTTTCGATCTTTCGGAAAGCGGCTCTTTGCTTTTGCTTTTGATGCACTTTTCTTTAAGCGGACAGCCGGAGCATTCCCTGCATTCGTAGATCGTCGTCTCTGTCGGATAGCCTGTACTCGATTTCTTCTTCTCTACGGACGTCGCGTACAGTTTCTTTCCGTTTGCGCAGGTATAAGTATCGCTTTCACTGTCATAGGCCATGTTTTCCCTGCGGGAGATATCGCTGCGGTACTTCTTCTTTTTCATCTGCTCGTAATTGGCCGGTTTTACGAACAGAGATATGTTTTCATGGGCCTGGGCGTAATGATAGTTCTCTTCGCTCTCGTATCCGGAATCAAGCATCATCCTGTGTACGT
Organism: Eubacteriales bacterium; assembly: GCA_030533125.1. Classification (GTDB taxonomy): domain Bacteria; phylum Bacillota; class Clostridia; order Lachnospirales; family Lachnospiraceae; genus CAG-791. The sequence continues at coordinate 1,036 of JAUNJS010000434.1, forward strand.
CATACCCGTTCCCAAGAAGCTTTTCAGTGAGTGGGATAAATGATTTTGTATCTGTCCTGTCGGAGCTTATGTAGCTGCCTATAATGTATTCGTTGACCGTGGCTACGTTCACGTTGTATCCGGGTTTGAGCTGTCCGTTGCGCATGTGGTCTTCCTTCATGCGCATGAATGTGGCGTCATGGTCTGTTTTGCTGTAACTGTTACGATCGCCGCATATTTCAATGTCTCTGATGTACTGTTTGAGCTTTGCATGATCGTTATCTACGGTTTCCAGGACTCTCTGGATCTGGGTTTTATGTTTGCCTTTACCGGAGACGAATTCGATACCTTCAGCTTCGACCTTTGAGGAGATCTTTCCCATCAGACGTTTCAGATCTATTACCCTTATCGGATCAGGAACCTTCCAGTTTATACCTATGGTTTTCAGGAGATCCGGGTATTCATCACTGATACGCTTCAGAAGCTTTTCTTTGTTTTTCAGAATACTTTTCTTCCACACGAATGTATACCGGTTGGCGCAGGCTTCCATCTTCGTACCGTCGATGAACACAGCGGAATCACTGAAGGAAACCTCACCGAGATCGATCAGCAGATCTGTAAGTTTTTTCTGGATCTCATCTGACAGAAAAGAAAGGTGATCACGTCTGAACCTGGCTATCGTGTTGTGGTCAGGAGGAGGATTATTCTGCAGCAGGAACATGAAGTTGATGTTTTCCCTGCAGGCGGTTTCTATGTCGCGGGAAGAATAAATATGTTTGGAATAAGCGTAGACCAGTACCTTTAAAAGGATGCTGGGAGGATACTGTATTCTGCCGATACGCTCATAAGTGGAGAACAGGCAGGAAAGATCGAGACTGCTGATAACAGCGTCCAGAAGTCTGACAGAATCATTTTTGGGGATAATAATTTCAATATCTAATGGTAAACGCAGTTGATAAGCGGCCCCAAACGCTGTATAATCTAACTGCGTTTTTTTATTGGTTTTCACACAACTATTATACGCCAAAAGCCAGCACCTATCCAGATGCTGGCCTTTTGTTAGAAAAGAATCGTTTTTATTTTTATGAAAGGGGCTGCCTTAATGAGACAGCCCCTTTTGTCTGTCTGTTCTTTTTTAAGCCGGATAGACCATAGTGGTCTCATCCAGTGAGCGCAGGACTTCAAGATATTCCCTGGCTCTCTCCCTTGTCCCGTCCATCGACAGGTCCCTGTAGTTCCCGCATTCCATTTCGCTCTGCCCGGGGATGGTCCCCTGATATGATGCGATGAACTCGAACATCTCCGTTATGATATCCGATACGTCATCGCTTTCCAGGTCGCCGAAGAAAACGGCGTAAAAGCCGGTGCGGCATCCCATCGGTCCGAAATATACGGTGGACTCGCTGGTGCGGGGATCGTTTCTGAGAAACGTGGCGCCCAGATGCTCTATGGTATGGGCCTCGGTGGTAGTTAGGTAGTCGCCCGCGTTGGGCTTTTTCATCCTGATGTCAAATGTGGTCACCACCGCGTCCCGGAAGCTGTCCCGGCGGCTCACATACAGTCCCGGAAGGAGCCTTACATGGTCCACATTGAAGCTTGCGATCCTCTCCATTATTGCTTGGACAGCCCCTTGATGGCGTCCAGTACCTCTATGGGCAGCGCGAAGATAACGGTGTTGGACTGGTCGGAACTGAGATCGTTGATGGTCTCGAGAGTTCTCAGATGGATGGCGCCGGGCTTTGAAGCCATGACCTCGGCGGCCTTTGCCAGGTTCTGGGCGGCTTCGACTTCACCGACGGACTTCGTGATGACGGCCATCTTCTCTCTTTCGGCTTCGGCGACCCTTGCCATGACTCTCTTCATGTCGTCGGGAAGTATGATATCCTTGAGTTCCACGTTCTCGACCTTGATACCCCATACATCGGTCTCGATGTCCAGGATGGTCCTGAGATTCTGGGAAATGCTCTCACGGTTGGTGAGCAGCTCGTCAAGCGTGAACTGGCCCACGGTGTTTCTCATGGTTGTCTGGGA
>JAUNJS010000095.1 GCA_030533125.1 Eubacteriales bacterium
ATCGCAGTTTCGCAGGCGTCTTCCTGACCGCGATTCCGCAGGCGGAAAAACTTCCGGAAACTCCCGCTCCGGGCGGAACATACGGTCCTGAAAATTGTGTACCTATTTTTTCTTGCCCGTTCGAAAACGAATGCAGGCAATCCACTGACAGTTCTATCTGTAGAAAGGGGAACTTATGGGTAAATTATTTGAACAGGCAGCATCCAGCGCGCAGAATGTTGACGGAAAACAGGAGGGGGCAATCGTCATCCTGACGATGAATCGTCCCAAAGCGATGAATGCACTTAATGACCAGACCCTCGGCGAGCTCGACGCTTATTTTACGGCGATTGCCGAGGACGATGATATCCTGGGGGTTATCATCACTGGAAACGGGAAAGCCTTTGTTGCAGGAGCGGACATCAGCCAGATGCAGTCCTATGGCGCTGCGGAAGGAAGGAAATACGCGGACCGCGCCCAGACTCTTTTCAACAAGATCGAGTGTGTCGAGAAGCCGGTCATCGCCGCGGTTAACGGATACGCGCTGGGCGGCGGCTGTGAGCTCTCTATGAGCTGCGATATCAGGATCGCGTCCGAGAAGGCTGTTTTCGGGCAGCCCGAAGCGAACCTCGGCCTGATTCCCTGCTTCGGCGGCACGCAGAGACTGTCCCGCCTTGTCGGCACAGGCATTGCCAAGGAACTGATCTATACCTGCCGCCAGGTCAAGGCGGACGAGGCAAAAGAGATCGGCCTTGTCAACAAAGTTGTCCCTGCGGATGAACTGCTGAACGAAGCGAAAGCCATGATGGACATGATCCTGCTGCGTTCTCCTGTCGCGATCGCCTACTGCAAAGTCGCCATCAACCGCGGCGTCGACACCGATCTGCGCAACGGCCTCGAGATCGAGAAGGACTGCGCGGCGGTCGTATTCAGCACAGAGGACAAGAAGGAAGGCGTCAACGCGTTCCTTGAGAAGAGGAAGCCTGTCTTCAAGAACTGCTGATCTCTTCCGGGACTGTTCAATATGCGCCGGACGGCGCGAAGCGGCACAGACGACCGGCGCAAGGCTGATCGCCTGCCGCTTTACCATTACAACAGATTCTGATTTAGAAATGGAGCAAATCATATGAATACATTAGGAATTATAGGTATAGTACTTGCCTTTGCTTTACTGATGTTCCTTATCATGAAGAACCTCAATCTGTATCTGACGGTCTTCATCTGCGTGGCGGTCGTTATTATTCTCAACGGCCTCGCTCCCTATGAGACATTCAAGGAAACCTATATGGCAGGTTTCGTGGGGTTCTTCAAGAACTACTTCCTGCTGTTCCTGGCAGGTACGGTTCTGGCAAAATTCATGGACATCACCGGCGCGGCGAAGAGCATCGCCCAGACGGTCATTAAAAGTATCGGTAAAGACATGGCCTTTGTCTCTGTCCCGATCGCCTGCGGTATCCTTTCCTACGGCGGTGTCTCCGCGCACGTCGCCGCGTTCTGCGTGTTCTCGATCGCGCTGGAGATCTGGTACGAAGCGGACCTTCCCAGGCGCGCCCTTCCCGGCACGCTGTTCTTTGGCGTCGCGACATTCGGTATGATCTCTCCCGGCGCTGTCCAGATCCATAACGCCGTGCCGTCGACCAACCTTGGAACCTCCTACATGGCAGGCGCCGTGGTCGGCTTCATCTCCTGCGGCTTTATGCTCCTGGCCGGTCTGGCCTACCTCAAATTCTGGCTCGACAAAGCGAAAAAGAACGGCGAGCACTTCGACCACAGGCCGGATGATAATTTCATGACGGATGAGGCCGCTGATCTCCCCAACTTCTTCATTGCGCTGATCCCGCTGATCATCTGCATCGTTCTCGTCAACGTCAAGCTCGGAGACGCCAAGTTCCCCGTCGAAGTCGCGGTCTGCCTCGGCGCTCTGTCCGCGCTCGTGCTTATGTGGAAGTATATTGACAAGAGCAAGCCCATCACCGTGTCCTTCCAGGAAGCTCTGACGACGGCGATCATTTCCGTCAGCAACACCTGCTGCGTCGTCGGATTCGGCGCTGTCGTCTCCTCGACCGACGCATTCCAGGATATCGTCAAGGTCATGCTGAACATCCCCGGCCCCAGGCTCCTTTCGCTGCTCATCGGAACCACCGTCATCTGCGGTATCTGCGGAAGCGCTTCCGGCGGTCTGGGCATCGCGGTCCCGATCCTCGGCCCTGTGTACACGCAGATGGGAATCAATCCCGCCATCATCCACCGTGTCATGAGCCTTTCGTCCTCGGCACTTGACTCGCTGCCGCACAACGGCGTCGTCGTCACACTGACAACAGGTCTTTGCAAAGAGACGCACCACGATTCCTATCCTCTTACCTGTGTCCTCAGTGTCATCATTCCGTTTATCGGCTCTCTCATCGGCGTCATTCTGTTTACGATGTTCCCCGGCCTGCCGTAAGACCGGCCAAATGAGCCTGACAGATCATTCTACGCGGAGTCCGCTGTCGGAACACGGCGGACTCCGATCGTGAACGCAGTGTTCCGGAAAGAGAGGTTATTATGTTTCAGCCGTTAAAGGGTGTTAAGGTTATCGATCTTACTTATTTCGTCGCAGGCCCCGGCGCAGCCAGGATCCTCGCCGACTGGGGCGCGGACGTCATCAAAGTTGAGCCCGGATTCGGAGATCCCGGACGCGGGACCGGCGCCACGATGTCCTGCCCGACCGCGAAAGACTGCAACCCCTTCTATACGATTTACAATATGAACAAGAGAGGCATTGCCCTCAACCTCAAGAAAGAAGAAGGCAAGGCGATCCTCGACAAGATCCTCGAGACAGCCGATGTCTTCGTCTCCAGTTACCGGACAGGCGCCCTGAAGCGTCTCGGGCTGGACTATGACACGCTCAGCAAAAAATTCCCTCATCTGATCTGGGCGCAGATCAACGGATTCGGCGATTTCGGTCCCGCGAAGGACAACGCCGGCTTTGATACGGTCGCTTTCTGGGCCCGGTCCGGCGCTATGATCGACCTCACAGAGAAGGACACCAGCCCGATCAACCCGCTGATCGGCTTCGGCGACGCGACGACCTCCTGCTCGCTGGCAGGCGGTATCTCCGCGGCTCTTTACCAGAAGGCAAAGACCGGCCAGGGCTGTAAGGTCATGATCTCCCTGTTCGGCCAGGCGATCTGGAGTGAGAGCGCGGGCATGGTCTCCGTACAGTACGGCGATGTGTATCCCAAGACCCGCCTCAATCCCGGCAGCCCCGTCATGGACACCTACTGCAGCTCCGACGGCAAATGGTTCTATATGAGTATTCTGGAGCCCGACCGCTACAACAACAAGCTGTTCGCGGAACTGGGCCTGAACGACCTGATCGACAATCCGGACTACGCGACCGCAGTCGGTTCAAAGGCACACTCCGCCGAACTGGTCAGCATTCTGGCTCCCGCTTTCGCGAAGTTTACGATGGAAGAGATCGAGGGAATGTTCGCCCGCGCGGATATCGCGTATGACCATGTCCAGCACATCAGCGAGGTCGTGAACGATCCGCAGGCTCTGGAGAACAAATATATCGTTCCCTTCGCCAACAACGACGGATCCGTGACGAAACAGCCTACGACGCCCATCCGTTTCACGCTCACCGAGCCGAAGACCGTCGACGACATCGCGCCCACACTGGACCGTCAGGCCCCGATGATCGGCGAGCACACAGTCGAGGTTCTCAAAGAGTATGGCTATACAGAAGACGTGATTCAGAAATATATTGACGAGGGCGTCGTTACCGTGACAAAATAAAAAATAATCGTTACGGCGGGCGGAATCCCGGCGCAGGAATTTCCCGGTGAAATCTCCCTGCGCAATCATCTATGCGTATAATCCTATAGAAGGGAGGAAGAGTATCGTATGGCAATTATCATGACAGAAGACCAGCAGGCTATGGTTGCGCTTGCGAAACAGTTCGCGGAAGGGGAGATCGCTCCTTATTCCCAGGAGATGGACGAAACAGGAATCATGCGTCATGAGATCGTCGCCAAGATGGCGGAACTGGGCTTCATGGGTATCAATATTCCCGAGGAGTACGGCGGAGCAGGACTGGACGAGATCACCAAGGTCCTGGTCATCGAAGAGATCGCCAAGGTCGACGCATCCGTCGCCGAACTGCTCTCCGTGCACACCCTGGTCAGCGACATCATCATGAAACAGGGCAACGAGGAGCAGAAAAAGAAATACCTTGCTCTCGCCAGCGAAGGCAAGATCGGCGCGTTCGCGCTGACAGAGCCCGGCGCAGGTTCCGACGCGGCAGCGGCCAAGACCAAGGCCATTGCCGACGGCGATGATTATGTCATCGACGGCACCAAGTGCTTCATCTCCAACATGGGCCAGAATGAAGGCGACTATGTCGTTCTGATCGCGCTGACAGAGCCCGAGAAGAAGACAAAAGGCATGTCTGCCATCATCGTCGACCGCGGCACCCCCGGTTTCACAGTCGGCAAGACCGAAAACAAGATGGGCCTTCGCGCCGCGCCGGTCTCCGAGCTGATCTTTGAGAACTGCCGCGTTCCGAAGACAAACCTGATCGGCCAGGAAGGCAGGGGCTTCATGATCGCCATGCAGGCTCTCGACGGCGGGCGGATCGGCATGGGCGCGCAGGCAGTCGGCATCGCGGAAGCCGCGATCGAAGCGGCCGTGAAGTACTCGAGCGAGCGCGTCCAGTTCGGCAAGCCGATCAACGCGAACCAGGGCATCCAGTGGTATCTGGCTGACATGGCGACCACGACGGAAGCAGCCAAGCTTCTTGTCTGGAATGCTGCCAACCTCCGTCAGAACGGCATCAACATCAACAAGGAAGCGGCGATGGCGAAGTACTATGCTTCCGAGAACGCGGTCGCTGTCTGCAACCGCGCCCTCCAGATCCACGGCGGCTACGGCTACATGAAAGACTACGCGATCGAGCGTATGTACAGAGACGCGCGTATCGTTCCTCTTTACGAAGGAACTTCCGAAGTCCAGAAGATGGTCATCTCCAGGGCTGTCATCAAGTAATTCGCTCCTTTTCTTCTTCATGGAGCATCTATTGTATCTATACGCGGAATCACGCGCATAAATGAACAGGGTGGAGGCGGCCCTGCCGCCCTCTGCTCCCGACCGGCCAGCGTCCGCCGTCAGGCGGAAAAACTCCTTACACGGGCCGTGTAATAAAAGAGCCAGGAGACATGGTTTACGTCTCCTGGCTCATTTGTCTTCACATGGCATCTTTGAGCTCCTTTAAGTCCTCTTTTTCCGCCCTGAGAGAACGGTCGTTGTCAAGAAGCATTTCAATCTCTTCTTTCGTGATCAGGCGGAGCTTTTTCACTTCCGTTTTGAGGAAGGCTTCCCGGAACATTCTGATAAGCTCGTCATTCCCGCCTTCCCTTGCCCGGCGGATTTCCTCGAGACCGCTGAGGTATCTGTCGAGCGCGATATTGATCACAACCATCCGCGGCAGGTTCGGGACCGCCATTTTATTGCGTTCGGCCCGGATGCTGCCGGACGAAACGCCCGCCCTGAAGAGAGCTTTGACCCGCTCGATCGCCCGAAGATACCGTTCGGGTCCAAGATGGAGGAAATTGAGAAGTATATTCTTCAGGGCTTCTGTCTCGACTTCCTCTGCGTTGTCGACAACAACTCCGTATTCTTTGTTTCGCAGGATACAGAGCTGCTGATAGGTGTGCAGATTTTCTCCGAGGGAGAGCGTAAAAAGCATCAGCTCGAGGTCTGTGCAGCATCTGTGCGAGATCACGGCACTCCTGCGTTTGAGGCCCAGGAGACTCCAGAAGAAGCTTTCGGAGAATTTCATCGAGATGTCGCTGATTTCGAGGCTTCCACCCCGGACAGCGAGTCTTTTCTTTTCTTTATCGTTCAGCTTTTTTCTGTACTCCTCCAGAACCTCCTCCCTGAAGCTCTCAAGGAACCTGTCTCCCCAGTTCCGGATGAGTCCTTTGACCATCTCCTCAAATCTGTCGTATTTTTCCAGCGGATGGGCGATACTGATCTCAATACATACACCGTCTTCGCGGTGCCGGATCCCGCGCCAGTTGTATTCATAGCATCCGGAAAGGTCTCTGAGTGTAAAACTGCTGGTTCTGGCAGCATTAAAGACCTCCGTCTTCATCCTGTCATTGACCCTCAGGAATGCGTTTTTCAGGTATTTTCCGTCTTTCGTGATGAAGCGGGTCCCTTTCAGCCACTCCTGCTCGGTATGGCTGTTGCAGCAATTGTTCGCGGCCCTGAAGAGTTCGTCCAGCAAAAAAGTGTCCGGATATGTTCCCGCGAGTTCATGGAACTCCCGCCTGCAGCTGGATAATTTCCTGTTGACCATACAGTGCAGAAAATACCCTGTGGCGAACCGATAGGTAACGGCCTCCGAGTCACTGATTTCCGGCGGGTCCCTGCTGTCCGTTTTATGGAACGACAGCTTGATGACATCCGTATAGGCGAACAGTTCACGATCGATAAAAAAATACACATTCTTTTTGAAGCTCTTCTCCTGTTCATTATATGAGAAGGGAACGAACAGCTGGACCAGCTGGGCGAACGCGTCATCGGCGACGGCGCCAGGGGTCTCATCTTCTCTACGGTTGTAATAATCGCCTGCCATTTCCGTCTCTCCTTTATCTCTATCTTTCTTTTTTCCCTTCTTTTTTTTATCCCTTCTTGACTTTTGTCCCTTTTAAATGTAGACGCAAAACAGACTGTTTTGGACACTTTTCTGCCGGCTTTTCTGTAAAAAAGCTGCTGAACGCGGAAAATTCTTTTTTGTTTCCCGGCGGTCATTTCCTCTGCTTTTTTTACGCTGCTTAATCTCAGGTCTTTTCTTCGTTTTTTTCCGGATTCCTCGAAGAGGCCGCCTTCTCCAGATGCCAGATCTCGCGGACGTATTCTTCGATCGTCCGGTCGGAGGAGAACCTGCCGCTGTAAGCTGTGTTGAGGAGGGACATTTTTGCCCAGCGGTACGGGTCACGGTAGGCCCGTTCGATCCTTTCCTGCGTTTCGATGAACGGGCGGAGGTCCGCGAGGACGAAGAAGCGGTCCGGGCTGTCCCCGTTGCGCCCGAAAAGGAGTGAATTATAGATATCGCGGAACTCTTCTTTATCCGGACTGAACGTGCCGTCCACAAGCCTTGTCAGGACCCGCCGGATATCCGCGTCCGAATCGAAAATTGCTTTGGGGTCGTATCCTCCGTTTTTCTGATAGCCGATGACCTGGTCTGCCGACAGGCCGAAAACAAACTCATTTTCCAGGCCTGCTTCTTCGACGATCTCCACATTTGCGCCGTCCATGGTGCCGCATAAGACCGCGCCCTGCATCATCATTTTCATAACCCCCGTCCCCGACGCTTCGAAAGATGCTGTCGAGATGTTTTCAGACACGTTGGCGGCGGCAAATATGAGTTCAGCATTGGACACGCGGTAGTCTTCAATATAGATGACCTTGATCCGCCCGTTGACGGAGGCGTCGTTGTTGATTACCTCTGCCACGGAATTGATCAGTTTGATGGTCAGTTTTGCCATATAGTAGGACGCGGCAGCCTTTCCGCCGATGATAAAAGTCCTGGGATGATAGCTGTAACGAATCGGATCCTTTTTAACCTGATCGTACAGGTAGATAATATAGAGCACCAGAAGAATCGAACGTTTGTACTCATGCGATCTCTTGACCTGGACGTCGAAGATGGAATACGGATCCACTTTGACCCCGTTATTCTTCAGGATGTAGTCGGCAAGCCTTTCTTTATTATCGAGTTTGATCGTCATGAGTTTGATCAGTTCCTTCTTATCATCCGCAAAAGCCGCGACCTTCCTGATTTCTGAATAATTCGTAATCCAGGACGGTCCGATGCGGCCTGTGATCCATTCAGCCAGCTCCGGGTTTCCGTGCAGGAGAAAACGCCGCTGTGTTACACCGTTTGTCATGTTCTTGAACTTATGCGGCATCATCTCGTAAAAGTCGAGAAACAGCTCTTCTTTCAGAATACGCGTATGAATGCGTGCTACGCCGTTCACGGAAAAACATGTGACGACAGCGAGATTCGCCATCCTGACAGCATCGTCGTGAATGACAGCCATCCGGCGGATCCTGTCGGGATCATCCGGATACCGGTCTTTGATCTCCATGACGAAGCGGCGGTTGATTTCCCTGATGATCTGGGTGATCCGCGGCAGAAGACGTTCAAAAAGAGCGACAGGCCACTGTTCCAGTGCTTCGATGAGCCGGGTGTGATTGCTAAATCCAAGGCACTTTGTCGTGACCTCCCAGGCAGCATCCCAGCCAAGCCCCTCTTCGTCCATGAGGACGCGCATCAGTTCCGCTGTTGTGACTGCGGGATGGGTGTCGTTGAGCTGGAAAACGACCTTCTCAGGGAGCTTTGTGATATCGTCATGGGTTTTTTTATAGTCCGCGACCGCATTCTGAACACTTGCCGAAACAAAAAAGTACTGCTGTCTGAGGCGAAGAGCCCCTCCGTCTTTTGTGTCATCGGGATAAAGGACACCTGTCAGCTGTTCCGCATTCCTGCGCTGCTCCATGATCTTATCGTAATCCCAATCGTCAGAGGTGATGGCTTCCGCGTCCCAGAGGCGGAGCGTGTTGACGTGCCCGTTTCCGTATCCGATGACAGGCATGTCGTAAGGAACTGCAAGAACCTCGCTGTATCCTTTGTGGACGAATTCGTAACCACCCTTGCACTCGTTATAAACCGTCTCGACATAGCCGCCGAAGCGCACGACCCTTGCTTCTTCCGGACGCCTGATCTCGAACGGATATCCTCCATCCATCCAGTCATCGGGCACTTCGTGCTGGGCTCCGTTGACGATGACCTGCCTGAACATCCCGTAGTGGTAGCGGATGCTGCAGCCGACCGCGCTGTAGAAGAGGGTGGACAGGGACTCGAGAAAACAAGCCGCCAGACGGCCGAGGCCGCCGTTGCCGAGCGAGGGATCCCGCTCCTCATCTTCCAGGGCGTTCAGGTCGACCCCCAGTTCCCGGAGAGCGTCACGCACTTTTTCCCAGGCCTCCAGATTGATGAGATTGTTACCCAGGGCGCGGCCCACCAGAAACTCCATCGACATGTAGTAGACGGTCTTCGCGTCATGCGTCCGGATGGCTTTTTTCGTTTCCAGCCAGAAATCGTTGATGAAATCACTGACCATAGCGCAGACTGCGATAAACAGCTGATGCTGCGAAGCCGTCTCGATTTCCTGCGCAAAAAGACTCCGGAGCTTTTCAATCACAAGCTGCTTTATTCTTTTTTTGGTGATCTTTTTATCGTTCATGGATCGGTACCTCCTCTTTTTGTAAACTGTACCCAGTAAATTGGACACCGGTATTTTAGGCCCTCCCCCTTCTGT
>JAUNJS010000096.1 GCA_030533125.1 Eubacteriales bacterium
GAGACATATGGGTATGTAGCAAAACGGCTATGCAGCGGGCTTTTAACCCGTTAGACGCAGGTTCGACTCCTGTCATGCCCACTTCTTATCCCCGTAGGATAATGGATAAACCAGGTGGCTACGGACCATCAGATGCGCGTTCGATCCGTGCCGGGGATGCTTATCAGATCATATTGAAAAGCCCTTCACAACAGCTCTGATGCAGAGTCACTTCTGCGATCTCAATGCCATTGTGAAGGGCTTTTCAACATATAGGGGGATATGAAGCCCTGTTCCCCAAAAGTCCACGGAGCTATTGGAATATAACTATCATCATGTCTTCTGGCTGCCGTTTCCTGTCTTTGCGTCGTTCAAACGTACAAGCTCCAGTACGCGTGCAGAAACGATAAACCCTATGGCACCTGCAATCAGATAGCTGATATTTGTCCGCTGTTTATACTTCCTGCGCCAGCAGATGAAGAAAATGACAGGGATCGTGATCATCAAAACGGCCGTGATGATCAGAGAGGGGATACTGCTTTTCCCAATGACGATGGTCTCAAATTCCGTCATTTGCAGTCACCTCCCCAGACTTCGACGCAAAAGCCTTTGTGGCCGCATGCAGTGCAGGTCAGCTTTCGGGTATTCGGTGTATGGTTCGCCCAAAAAGCTTCCTTCAATGTCGGCTTGAACACCTCGTGGCATTCCGGGCAGATGTATTCTACATGCCTGAAGTAGTACCTGCTGACCAGAATTCCCCAGGGAATCGCCACAAGTGCCCAAACGGCAAACGGCCACCAGATGCCTTTGGCGATCCAGATAATAATGGAAAACCATTGCAGTGCCGTGACAGGGATCCCGGTCAGGATCATCATCCAGCGCATTCGTTTCAGTTTCTTCTTACCTTCCATGATAACTGCTATGTCACCGATAGATTCGAGGGAGAATGACTCCTGTATTTTCAATCCGTTTTTCAGCTCACGCAGCTTTTCCAGTTTTTCCTGCTTATCAGAGATTTCATCCGAAAGAGCTTTCTCCTGCTGTTCAATCAGCAATGAGATCACTTTCTCCGGATGCTCTTCCTTCAGGATCTGAGAGATAGCGTCGATCGGAAGATCCAAGTTTCTCAGGAAGCAGATGATCTTCATGCGCTTCAGATCGTCATCTGAATAGAGCCGTCTCCCGCCTTCTGAAAGCTCGCTGGGGATCAGAATGCCTCTGGTATCATAATACTGAACTGTCCGGACTGTAACGCCGCAGAGCTTAGCAAGTTCTCCCGTCGTGTATTTTGACATAGCGTTCACCTCCTTTCGCCACGTATCTTACTACATGACGCTGCGTAACAAGCAATACCTTACGCAGGGTGATTTTCAAAAAATGGTTACTCAGATAGTTTCAATCCACTCGCGGTCATCGTATAGATTTTATTGCAGACCTCGGAAATATATTTCCGGTCGTGAGAAACACTGATGATTGTTCCAGGAAATTGTTTAAGTATTCTTCGTACTTCCGGCCCGGATAAAGGCGAAAAATTCCTTGTCGGCTCATCAAGAATCAGAACATTCGCTTCCGTCAGACTCATTTTCAAAAGAAACAGCTTTGCCTTCTGACCACCGGACAGCTCCCTGATCGGATGGAACATTTCATCAGAAGTATACTTCATGGATCCCAGAAAAGTTCGGACCATGGTTATTTCATCCTTGCCCCCGGAAGGGGCCAGATACTCTACCGGCGTCAGATCAAAGGGTAACTCTTCTTCGTAATTCTGCGGCATATAGCAGGCAGAGAGATCTGCCCTGCTGCAGAGTTCTTCAGCAATTATCCGGATCAATGTTGTTTTTCCGACTCCATTTGCACCTATAATGCAGACTTTTTCAGGCCCCTTGATCTGCAGACTTATGTTTTTCGCAAGGACGCTCCCGGTCGGTGAATGAAGCTCCGGAAACGACAGATCCAAAACCGTTTTCCCGGCAGGCATGGGCTTCTGTTTCTCAAAGCGGATGGTGATGGCAGACTCTGTTTCCGGAATCTCTGTCATTTCATCATGTTCCCGCTCATAACGCCGTTCCATGGATTTTACAGCCTTCATCTTTTTCTTGAGGAGGCGTCCTCCATGGGGATCCTGTCTGGAAATGGTCCGCTGATCATGTTCCACAGACTGCTCAATGCGCCGGAATCGTTCCATTGCCTTTTTCTCTTCACGGCGTTCACTATATGCCATTTGCTCCTGTTTTGAAAAACTCTTTTCCCGTTCCTCCATAAATGTTCTGAAGGGCATATTGGCAACGGTTATCCTCGGAACCGATTTCCGCCGCAGCTGTTCTATCAGAATGATGCGGTTTGCTGTCCTTTCGATGAGGGTTTCGTCATGTGAAATAAAAAGCACGCCACCGGGGAACTTATTGATCAGTTTTTCAAGCCACTCCATCGTCTCGATATCGATATCATTTGATGGTTCGTCCAAAAGCAGAATATCCGGGGCCGCCAGAAGAAGTCCTGCCATCTGGAGTTTCACCCGCTCCCCTCCGGAGAGGCTGCTCATGGTCTGGGAAGAATAAAACAGCTCATCCCGAAATCCCAGCTCTGAAGATATCAGGTATAAATCCGCTGGATTTGCGGATTGAAAAGCCTGCAGCTCCGCAAAATACTGATACACCGTTTTGTTTTTGTCTTCCTCAGAAAGCTCCTGGGGCAGGTACCCAAGAAGCTCTCCCTGTGTGGCCCTTATCCCTTCCGCATCTGCGTAGTCTTCAATAAGGTCCGGATCATAGATCCATGTCAACAAAGTCGATTTCCCGTTTCCTTCTTCGCCGACAAGTACGGTCTTGTCTCCCGGGTTCAGGACGATACTAAAATCCCTGATAATCGTTCTCAGATCTTTTCTGTGGGTTATTGTAAGTGCGTTGATTTGTAACAAAAAAAACACCTCTCTCCGACATACATAGACTGATGAGAGTCTGCCAGAGCGAGGCGATTTCTTAGTTCGCATAGAATTTAGAAGAAAGACGAGATGACCTGCCGTAAGGACGCAGTACCATCAGATTCCTTCTTAAGATCCGCTCAAAATAACAGACAATCTTCATTCAGTCTACGCAAACTGTTTCTGTGTATAATACACCCATTATATTCCGTTTACATATCCCGAAATTGATTATCTGTTAATCATTGCTTCACCGTCACATGAATATCATGTGCCTTTCAAGAAATCACAAGAATCATAGCATATTTGCCTGGTTTTTTCAATCGTGTTTTTCCAGACTGCGTTCCATGGCGTTTCTTATATTCTCAATACGAGCTAAGCAAATCTCTGTAAATGGCCAGATCCAAGTCTTTATAAACGTTGAAGACGATCTTCATCCGGCTTCCAGTTTCCTCAAGCCAGTTCCGAACGGTCTCCACCGCGATCTCTGCCGCTCTCCGGTTTGGGAACATGAAAACACCTGTGGAAATACAGCAGAACGCCACACTTTTCAGGTCCTTCTCTGTAGCCAGATTCAGGCAGGACATGTAACAGGAAGCAAGCAGGCGCTCATGCTCCTTTGTGAGCCTTCCCTGCACTATAGGCCCAACGGTATGCAGTATATATTTGCACGGCAGATTGTAACCTGGTGTAATCTTGGCCTGTCCGGTTGGCTCCTCATGTCCCTGCGCTTTCATTATGCGATTGCAGGTACATCTTAACTGGATTCCTGCCTTCGTATGCACAAGATTATCTGCGCAGTTGTGGAGGGGGCGAAAGCATCCTACAAGACCGCTGTTAGCTGGATTCGTTATGGCATCTACCTTCAAGCATGTCATATCTCCCTGCCAGAGATATAGTCTACTGTCGCATTTAAGCGGTATCAGAGCCTCGATGTCCACAATGCCTGCTCTTGCATTTTCTTCCAGGAGATACTCATCCTGAACTGCTTTAAACTCCTGACTGATATCTGCCGGCATACGGACATTCATTAGGGCACGGAGCAGGTTCTTTTGCTCCTGTTCAGCAGCCGGAATCTTGTACCTGCTATATTCCGGTTGTTCATTTAAAAGCTCTTGGATCAACCAGATCCTTTGCTCCTCATGTGTCATTGATATTTACTCCTCTCAGCGCGGCAAACTCTTTAATCTTTGCAAAAGACCGTCTGCTCGGACACCTGTTTTTCTCTTCGTTTTCCCATTGACAGACCGCAGTACTGCTGACGTTGATAAAGCGAGCCAATTCTGCAACCGAAGCCCCACAGGCCGCCCTTATTCTCCTGATCTTTCCACTGCAATCCGAACTGCAGAATTCACTGAATTCATCATAGTAGATGGACGGATCATCATTCAATGCCTGCAGATCAATTCTATGCTCTGCCGCAAGCCTTTCCAGTCTGTCAAAAAACTGCTGTCCAAGAATGCAATGCTCCGACTCCCATTCGGATACGGTATTTCCGGAGCAGCCGAGCTGTTCTCCGAACTGTTCCTGAAACAGATTGCAGGTCAACCGAATATATCGGATCTTCTTTCCGGGATCCCTTTCTATAAAGCGAAGATATGCACTCTTATATGCTTCCGGGTCTTCATTCAGAATGTCAATATCGATATTCTTTTGTAAGGCCAGATCCCGGATCCGATAGTATTTGTCCCTCAATGGAATCGTATTCCCATTTTCCCAGTTAGTGACGGCAGAGCCAGACTCACATCCCGCCATTACCGCAAATTCACTCTCATAAATACCATAGGCTGCGCGAACATATCGGATTTTCCTGCCGCAGTCTTTACAAATAAAACGATCATAACCGTCATCATAGGCATAGGGGTCAGTGATCAGAGTCTCCATATCCATCCCTTTTTCCACGGCCAATTCCTTCAGACGGTAATACATCGTCCGATTCAGGTGGATATCACCATAGTCGACTTCCCATCTTGCTAATGAGCTCCTGTCGATTCCCATCAAATCGGCAAATGCTTCCTGCGTCATTTTCCAGGCAAAGCGAATCTGTTTGACCCTGTCTCCACAGCCCGGACCGCAGAACCTCGTATGTTCATCAAGAAGTGTATTCGGATCAATGTCAAGTATTTCTCCAATTTTCAGGGCAGTGTAATAGTCGATGACATTGTTACATCCTTCAAGATTCTGTACGCCCCCGGCCCTTAAGCCAATCTCTTCACCAAGCTCTTCCCTTGTCATCCCCCGCAGCTCCCGGTAATACCAGAGCTTTTCTCCCGGGCTGGCGTCATCCGCTACCCTCGGAAGGGATGTATTCAACTGAATCAGCAGTTTGCCATGATGCAGTTCGACAGATGTGTGATCGTGATATGTGTCGCTTTACCATTACAAGTCATAGCCACACCGCACTTTTCAGTCTCCCACCATAGATTTCTCAATTTTCCCAGACAGAGCAATACTGTTGCCATCGGGTGCGTCCTGAAGGAAGAAGCCCGGGTAAAACACAGTAAAGGACTTGTATCCGTCCTGTTTTTTCATAAATTTTTTCAGCCGGACTGCTTTCCTGTCGGCAGATTTTTTTGGGGTTAGTAGAGGGGTAACAGTTACCTCCCTGCACGACCTTGAAAATTTCATAGCCTGCTGCCGGGGATGATACCGGCTGGCAGATGTGTTTATGCATATGCTGGCTGAGAAAACGTTGCGGAAGAAACGGGACAGGAACGGGCCCCGGGAGGCAGGTGCGGCGAAAGAAAAAAAAACAGTGCTTAAAGGCACATACCATGCGGCAAAGTGCCCCCACAGGGATGGCTTTGCCGCATTCATGTGTCGTTAATCACAGACAACTATTCAATTATCCAAAGAAAGGAGACATGGCGGCATGGGATTGTTTACTGCAGGATTTTTATCCGGGATCATGGCGTGCATCCTGACAATGCTGGTCAGGTGCGCAGCCTGGTATGAGAGAAAACATCCGGAGGATGACTACTGGCACATGAGCATCTGGAGAAAGGAGAAGGCAGAACAGGAACTGCCTGAAAAGGAGGAAGATGGGGAAACGCATTAAGATCATACGGCTGCAGAAATCCTGTCTTCCAAGAAGGAAATACAGGAAGGATATGCCGGGGAACTGCAGGAACTGCCAGTTCTGGCGGAAAACCTCTGACGACTGTATGTGGATCGAATGCTGGTATCTCCTGCCTGAAAAAAAGCAGCCGCCTGAAGACGGGGAAGCCCCGGATTGTACAGGATGTCCCTATGGAAGGGACCGTCCATGCATCCGAAAAGCGGGTGTCTGCCTATTTTCTTTGCTTGACCATTACAGGGAGGAATACGCTATGTATGAAAAACTGGATAATCCTTTTGCGGAGAAATACCTCGTGATAGCGGAAAAACCGAGTGTTGCGAGAACGATCGCATACGCATTAGGATGCAGAGAAAAGAAAGAAGGCTACACTTACAATACTTTGCCCCCTGACATTAAAAGGCTTTTAAACAGTAAAAACGTCACTGACCACCATGCGATCATCCCAACTGTAATGATCCGGAATACAGATCTGTCAGTTCTCAGGGATGATGAAAAGAATATACTCATACTGATTGCTGCGAGGCTCGTCTGTGCCACTGGCAAAAATCATATTTATGAGACTGTCAAAGCTGCTTTTCTCTGTTGTGGTTATACCTTTACTGCTACAGGCAGGAACGTAAAGGAGGCAGGATGGAAGGCAGTTGAAAATGCCATGCACATCCACTGTCATGCTGCGAAAGAAGACACTAATGACAGTGTGGTTACCGGATCGGAAATCCAGGATCTTTCCTCTCTTTACCAGGGAGCACAGTTCGCCCCTGTAAACACAAAAGTGACAGACCACTGGACACAGCCGCCGAAGCAGTTTACGGAGGATACCCTCCTTCATGCAATGGAGGTTGCCGGAGCTGCTGAAATGGAGTCGGATGTGGACAGAAAGGGACTAGGGACGCCTGCAACGAGAGCCGGTATCATCGAAAAGCTCGTCATCTCCAAATATGCCGTCCGAAACAAGCGGCACATCATCGTGACGGAAGCAGGCAGACAGCTGATCTCTGTCCTCCCTGACTACCTGAAATCTGCAAAGATGACAGCAGACTGGGAAAACCAGCTGCTTCAGATCGAGCGTGGACAATACAGCCGAAAAGCCTTTTTGGACGGGATCACCCAGATGATCCGGAGAATAATCCAGGACTGCCAGCAGCTTGATGATGACGAAAGGAACCGCTTCGGAGGACAAAATAAAACAAATGCTGGCCGTCCCGAACGGGAAAGCCTCGGGAAATGCCCCCTCTGCGGCTCTCCGGTATATGAGGGTGATAAGGTCTTTTACTGCTCTGATAAAAACTGTCATTTTATCCTCTGGAAAGAGAACAGATTCCTGACCCGGATGCGTATCTGCCTGGACGACGGCATGGTGAAGGACCTCCTGGCAAATGGAAGGACTCATGTGAAAGACCTTTATTCCCAGAAAAAGGATAAGTTCTTCTCCGCAGACCTGCTCATGGAGTGGAAAGACGGAAAAGCCCGGTTCAGCCTGGATTTCACCAATGCATCCACTGGGAGAAACGGATCCTGACACAGGGAAGGCAGAAAAAGAAGGTATAAGTATCAAACGGAATATAAGATACTATACGGAGCACCATGTCTGAAAAGCCTGCCGCCTATAGGAAATAAGCTTTCCCGATCATTTATCCCAAAAAGGGAAAGTTGTGGTATCATGCAAAGAAAAGAGGAGGATCCAAACATGTTTCGACTTGCAAATTTTGAGGAAGGAACGGAATTATACAAATATCTGTCATCCATCTCGTCAAAAACAATCTACGACGCACTGTGCGAATGGGTGTCCACACCATATGAACTCCTGGAATTTTACGAAGAAGAATTTGAGACAGGTTATTTTGATGATATCGGGAAATTCCTGAAAACTTCGCCTTCCGGCGCTGCCCTTGCCGCAAAGTACGCAATGTGGTGTTCCGAGTGGTTCCCTACCGAAGAACTTCCTGAAGAAGCAGCTGCAGGAATAGAATTTCTCTGGCGAAAACGTGAGCGGATGATGGAAAAGATGCTCGACCAGGAGAAGTACTATACATTTGACCTGTTTGAGGAATTGCTGTTTGACAGGATGATCGGGTTTATGGCTGGTGTGGAAGAAATGCAGGATTCTCCGGAAGGCAGGGAGATGTTCTCAGAGCAGATCTCCAAAAGGGAGAGATCCATAAAAAAGACAAGGAAGGACCTGATCAAAAAGTTCGGATTCGATACGGAAGAGGCTGCCTGGATGGCACATACCGTCAACTGTGCAGGTTCCATGAGTCTAAGTGATGCGGAATATGCAGGCTTCGAAAGCCCGTTCTTCTGGGATGATGACTACATTGTTTTCTTTGATGAATCCGATACTTTTGTCGAAGCTATACACCAGATCGTGAGCGATATCGGCGCAATGACGGGATATGGATATGAAGATATAGTGGAGATTTTTACCGATGCCGGATACCAGATCCCTATCTTTCTGGTCGGTACGAAGACTGCTTACGAAACCAGGGAAGAAGACGCCCAGGAGTGGACGCGTAAGATCCGGGAAGATATCTTTTCGGATCTTACGCATCCGGATTCTCCCGATGGGGATGAAGGAGATATGCCGGACATTTCAGACTGGCCGGACGAAGAACATCCCTACAATTAACCAATAAAGCATATGGAAGAAAGCAGGGTGTCTGGAAAAATGCCATATACCCTGCTTCCTTTCAGGAAACAGCAGAAATCATTACTATGAACTTATAACAAAATCGGCAGGAACATATATCTGACAGCTGAATTGTGCTTACCTATCGCGATAGAGAAATAACAATGACCTACATTGATGCAAAAAGCGTAATTGAAACCCGCATTGCGGAGAGCATGGGGTTCGACAAATATAAGAAGATTATGGAATGGGTGCGAAAAACAGATGTTTCCTCAGACCGGGATTTCCAGCGCACCTTTAATAGCTTTTATCGAGTTCGAAGAAACGAAGAATGACGGAAAGCATATTATGAGCTTTTTGAAGAACTCAAGAGGAGCGATCCCTCATTTGAGCAGATCATACGAACAATGTATGAATCAACCGGGAATATTGAAGCTTCATTTTCCAGTAAAATGCTGGCAACGATCAATGCCGAAATGCCGATATGGGATCGTTATGTTGTACAGAACCTGTGTCTGGAGCTGAAGGGAAAGACGAAGGAAGCGCAACTGAACTGTGCTGTTGCATTATATGGACAGATGAAGGACTGGTACAGAAACTTCCTGAATACAGAAAACGGCAGAAATTGCATTGCGGAGTTTGATAAGATACTGCCCGGATATACGTGGATGAGTGATGTTAAAAAGATAGATTTATTTCTTTGGAGCCTTCGAGTTTAATTATTCCCTGTTTTGTCAAATGGTC
>JAUNJS010000097.1 GCA_030533125.1 Eubacteriales bacterium
AGCGAGGCTTTCTGACACAGAGATTAAATACCTTTCTGTCCCGCATCCGGATGTATTGGCAAATTTAGTCATTCCACAGTCATTCAGACGTTTTGACGGATTTAGACGATGACTCTCTTTTTCAGACATGATAAAATAAAATATTGAATCATTTGAATCATGCGGCAGGACGAACCATACAGCAGAAACAACAGGAACTGTCCGGGAATCATTCAGGAAAGACATGCAGATATTCCTGCGTTATTAAGTGGCAGATCCTTACTCTTCAATTCAGCCGCAAGCGGATCGGGAGTTGAGTCGGGGAATACAGGGAACAGATGGCAGCGGGGATGAGCAGCGCAAAAAGCACGGCCAGGGATATGACGAGCGGATCGATTCTGGGGCAGATTGTCCTGTTTTCGGTCCCGCTGATGCTGGGAAACGTTTTCCAGATGCTCTACAACACGGTGGATTCGATCGTTGTGGGCAATTTTGTAAGCAAACAGGCACTGGCCGCTGTGGGGTCCACGACCACGATTGTCAACATCATGGTCTTTTTTTTCAACGGTTTTTCCGTGGGCGCGGGCGTTGTAATCGGGCATCATTTCGGTGCCAAAGAGCTGGAAAAACTGCACACTGCCATCGAGACCACGGTGGCGATCACGTTTGTGCTGTGCGCGTTTTTTACGGTCGGGGGCGTACTGGGGGTTCGGCCGATGCTGCGGTTCATGTCCACCCCGCCGGATGTTTTTGATGACGCGACGACGTATCTGACAATCTATTTCGCGGGCAGCGCGGGTCTTCTGATCTATAATATCGGAAGCGGAATCCTGCGCGCCGTCGGGGATTCGATCCGTCCGCTGATGTTCCTGTCGCTGACCAGCATTCTGAACATCATTCTGGATCTGGTCTTTGTCATTGTTTTCCACCTTGGAATCGCGGGAGTCGGGTACGCGACAATCCTGGCGCAGTTTATCTCCGCGATCCTCACACTGCTCCTTCTGACCGGAACCAGGGATATCTACCGGCTCGTCTGGAAGGATCTGCGCATCGATCTTGCCACAGCCGGTCAGATCTTTGCCGTCGGCATGCCCGCCGGGATCCAGTCCATGATCACGTCGTTCTCCAACGTTTTTGTACAGTCCTACATAAATAAGTTCGGTTCCAGTGTCATGGCCGGGTGGAGCTGTTATAATAAGCTTGACCAGTTCATCATGCTTCCCATGCACAGTATGGCGCACGCTTGTACCACTTTCGTCAGCCAGAATATCGGCGCCAGAAATGAGAGGCGCGCCCACCGCGGGACATGGACGACCATCTTTTTTACAATCAGCGTGACCGGCGTCATCGCGGTCTGTCTGTTTGTTTTTGCCGCGCCCGCGACCGGTCTTTTTACGAAGGATACCTCGGTCATCGAATACGGTGTCCTGTTCATGCGGACAAACGTCTTCTTCATGCTGTTCAACTGTGTAAACCACACGCTGGCAGGCGGACTGCGCGGGCGGGGCGACGCGCGGGGTCCCATGGTCATCATGCTCAGCAACTTTGTCGTCCTGCGCCAGGTCTACCTGTTTGTTGCGACACACTATTTTATAAACACCCCCCGCGTCGTGGGATTTGGCTACCCTGTCGGCTGGGTTGCCTGCTGCATCGTGGAAGTCACGTATTACATGGTCCGCTGGGGACGGAAAATCCCGAAAGAGTCGCCATCAGGCGCGCAGAGCTCCTGATCCCGGAGCCGAATTATATGAATGCCTGAATTATCTGAATTGTCGAGTACAAATGCTCGCAGGAATACAACTGTTGTGAGGAAAAAACATATCATGAACAATTTCAATGCTTACGCAACCAACATTATTTACGGAATCATCCTGCTCCTGGGCTACAATTTCTGCGGGATCATTCCAACCATCCTGGGCTTTCTGACGTGGTTTCTCCTCGGCAAAATCCTCGAGGATCGTTTTAAGGATGAAAAACAGGCGGAAATCGTCAGTCTCGCCGCCGGGATCGCCGTCGCGGTCATCGGTGCCCTGGTTCTCAAATGGATGCTTCTGGGGGGCTGACACCGGGGATTTTCCGCACCGGCAAATCTAATCTATCGTTTGCGGGAGCGCTTATGCTTCCCTCCTCATCATAGATGTGTGGTGCGCGACATCTTTCCTCGACAACCCCGCCGCTGTTTCGGCACGGAAAGCGCGTCATAGATGTGGGGTGCGCGACATCTTTCCTCGACAACCCCGCCGCTGTTTCGGCACGGAAAGCGCGTTTGCAGCTATTATTAAAAAAAGGAGTCCACTGTCATGGCGCAGAAGATCACAGGAACAAATACCGGAGCTCCTTTGCGGAAATCGTCCGGCAGGCAGCAGAAATCTTCCGCAGAAAAGGCAGAAGCCTCCGGCAGGCAGCCGAAAACAAAGCTGACCTTCTCCGTCCATCCGGAATACGACGATAAAGCTATAGACTGTTTTCTGAAAAATCAGCTGCAGCTCTTTCCGGAAAAAGTAGCCGCAGGCCCGGAAGAGGCTGCGGATTTTCTGGAAATGTGCTGTGCAGTCATCGCAAAGTCCAAAAAGGAAGTGCGCAGTTATTTTGAAGAAGTGGGTACCGATATCGAAGGGGAGGATATCTTTTCCGCCGCGGAGGTGTTTCCGATCGGGGACGGCAGATACCTGATTGTTGAAGGCTGAAACAGGATACGCCATGCCACAAGCAGGCCCGCCGTAAACCGGTTTACGGCGGGCCTGTAAATTATTGGATATATTGTGTTGTCTTCCCGCAGGAGCCTTGACTGAGCACTGCAAAACAGGTTCCGCCTGTGCATTCTTCGATATTCTGTATTATCTTCCCGCAGGAGCCTTTACTGAGCATTGCAAAGCAGGTTCCGCCTGTGAATTCTTCGACATACTGTGTTGTCTTTCCGCCGCTGGTCTCCTCACACATGCGGATTCATTTTCAGGTTACCCGGCCCGAACCCCTGCGGCAGGAGATCCTTCAGAAGATAAATATCATAATGCTCTGCGTCCGTTGCAACAATGATCCGGAATGTCTGCGGATCGCAGAATTCCATCATCACCTGACGGCAGACGCCGCAGGGCACAGAGTATCCCGAAGGGACTTTCTCCTCCTCAAATCCACCGACGATGCAGATGGCGTCAAAACCGCTGACCCCCTCACTGACAGCCCGTGTAAAGGCAGTCCGCTCCGCGCAGATCGACGGGGTATAGGCGGCGTTTTCGATATTGCATCCGGGAAAAACCGTCCCGTTATTGGCAAGCAGGGCGGCTCCCACCCGGTAGCGGGAGTACGGCGCGTAGGAATACTGCCGCTGCGCGGCGGCGGTCTCAATCAATTCCCGTATCATTTTCTCTTCCATATCCGGCTTCCCCTCTGCTGTATCCGTCTTCCGAAATCAACGCCTTTGATCTCCGTATTGATCACTCTGAATTAATCTGATTTTATCACTTCGCATTGATCGCTCCGCATAAATCCGTTCAAGTCCTTTTGCTCTTTATTATTTCTGCTTTTTTCTTCTTTTATTGCCTCTTTTTATTTCCTCTTTGATTCCCTTTAGTTCCCGTTTGTCCGCGTTTAATTCCTGTTTGTCCGCGGGATGGCAAAGCTCAAAACCATCCCTGACGCGGCGGTTCCGTGAAGCTGCCGGATTTCTGCTCTTTGTTATTTCACTGTGTCGGCCATTGCGGTGACAGCTTCCTGAAGGGCGCGGACGGTGTCCTCCGCCTCCTGTCCGTCTTCTTTTTTTGAATAAAAATAGAACTTGATCTTGGGCTCCGTTCCGGACGGGCGCATGGCAAACCAGCTGCCGTCCTCCATGTAGAAGGCCAGGACGTTTGAGGCGGGTATCGGGTTCAAACCCTCTGTATATCCATGGATATAATCGATCGCCTGCCTGACACGGAAACTCCCGAATGCCTGCGGATTTTTCTCGCGGAAAGCCTCCATGATCCGTCGGATGCGGGCAGCGCCGGCAGAGCCTTTCAGAACATAGGAAACCTGATCCTCGGCGTAGAAACCATAGGTTCTGTAGAGCGACTGGAGATAATCCCCGATGGTCAGCCCCTGTTTCCGCAGCCAGGCGGCCATTTCCATAACCAGCATGGCCGCGCAGATGCCGTCCTTGTCGCGCACGGCTTCGCCGGGCGCGCAGCCGATGCTCTCCTCGTAGCCGAAAAAGTAACTGTATCCGTCAGCCGCGGCGCGCGGAATCACGCCGCAGATGTTTTTAAACCCCGTCAGTGCCTCGTAGACGCGGATTCCGTACGCCTCACAGATCGCGCGGCCCATATTTCCGGTCACGATTGATTTGATCATGGCGGCTTTTTCCGGGAGGCATCCTTTTTCCCGCATGCTCTCTGCCATATAAGCAATCAACAGGGCGCCGGTCTGGTTTCCGTTGAGAGGCTGATAGCCGCCCCGGCCGTCAGGGATTTCGATGGCCATCCGGTCTGCATCGGGATCCGTGGCGATCAGCACCTCCGCTCCGACCCTGCGGCCCAGCTCCTCTGCAAGGGCAAAGCCTTTCGGGTCCTCCGGATTCGGATATCCGACTGTGGTAAAATCCGGATCCGGATCCTTCTGCTCCGGGACGAGATGGAAGTTCAGGTACCCCTCCTCCCGGGCGAGGGTCTCCACCGGGATGCTGCCCGTCCCGTTGAGCGGTGTGTAGACCACGGAAACCGACAAATCCAGTTCCTCCGCGGGTCTCTGGCGCATGGATTTCACATACTCCAGATAGAGACGGTCCATCTCCTCTCCCAGCATGGTGACCAGGCCTTTCTCCACGGCCTTTTTCAGCGGAGTTTTCTGAAAATCATCCAGAAAGCCGAGCTTTTCGATCTCTTCCTGCATGCCGCCGGAGACTTCCCCGGAGATCTGCGCGCCATCCTCCCAGTACACCTTGTACCCGTTATATTCCCTGGGATTGTGGCTCGCGGTCATATTGACGCCGCTGACCGCGCCCAGTTTCCGGATCGCGAAGGAAAGCTCCGGAGTCGGTCTCATCGACGGAAACAGATAGACATGTATTCCGTTTCCCGCGAAGATCTCCGCCGCCAGCTCCGAAAATTCCCTGGAATGGTGGCGGCAGTCATACGCGATCACGACACCCTTTGCAGGATCCCTGCCCGACTGCAGAATATAGTTCGCGATGCCCTGTGTCGCGCGGCCCACCGTGCGCCTGTTCATCCGGTTCGTGCCCGCCGCGCAGATCCCGCGCAGCCCCGCCGTCCCGAATTCGATCTTTTTATAAAACCGCTCGTGGATCTGTTTTTCATCATCCGCGATTTTAAGGAGCTCATCCCGCAGCGGGTCTCCCTCAGGAAGCTTTTTCAGCCATCTTTCATAACGTTGTCTCGGATCTTCCTTTGTCATCCTGCCTGCTCCCTTCCCTGTTTTATTCTTTTTCTTCCGATTATGGAGGCGGAGAACCGTCTCTTTTCGTTATTATCTTCTTGTTCCCAAAAAATGAGGCGGAGGGCCGTCCTTTCTGTTATTACGTCTTATTCCGCAAACAGAGGCGGAGGGCCGTCCCTTTTCGTTTTTACGTCTTATTTCCAAAAAAATGAAGCGGAAGGCCGTCCTTTCTGTTTTGCGTCTTATTCCGCAAACAGAGGCGGAGGGCCGTCCCTTCCTGTTTTATTCGTAGAATGAAGGCAGAACATCGTCCCTTGTCTTTTTCAGGTCCCTGCGGATCAGGCGGCGGACAGCATCGACAGAGACGCGAATCAACTGGTCTGTATCGTGGACTACGGGGTTGTACAGGCCGAGTTTCTCACGCTCCTGATTCGCGACGGTGAGGAGGCATGTACCGGCGCGGGCGTGGAGTTTCGCGGCGACGATGAACATGGCGGCGGACTCCATCTCCGAAGCCACACAGCCCAGCTGTTTCCAGGCTTCCCATTTGTGGATCAGTTCATAGCCGACCGGCATTTTTTCGGGTTCATGCTGGCCGAAAAAGGAGTCCTTGCACTGCACAACACCGAGGTGGAAGGATGTCTCCCGGGATTCGCCGTCCGAAAGGCCCGCCGCGCGCGCGGCCTCCGCGAGCGCAATATTCACCTCCGGGGAAGAAACCGCCGGATACTCGATGGGGGCGTATTCGCGGCTGGTGCCCTCCATGCGGACTGCCCCGGTCGCGATGACAAGGTCTCCGCTTTTTACCACGGACTGCATCCCGCCGCAGGTGCCGACGCGCACGAAAGTATCCACGCCGCAGAGGTGCAGTTCCTCCATGGCAATGGCTGCGGAAGGACCGCCGATGCCTGTCGACGTGACGCTCACTTTCACACCATCCAGCGTTCCCGTGTAGGTCATGAATTCGCGGCTGTCCGCGATTAATTTCGGATTATCCAGATACTGCGCGATGCTCGCGCACCGCTTGGGATCTCCCGGCATCAGAACGTACCGCCCCACCTCGCCGGGTTTCACCTGCGTATGATACTGCCGCGACAGGTCTTCTGAGTAGTTTTTCATCGGTTTTATTCCTCCGTGCGCACTCGCCGCGCCATGCTGCCTTTTTCCACCGGCATACGAATCCTCTTCCGCGTCCCGGTGTCCGTCCACGCCTGCCGGGATCGTTATTTTATATCCCGGTGTCCGTAAGCGCTGATCGGAATCGAACTGTATTCACAGACCGGTCTCCGTCCGCGCCTGCCGGGATCGTTATTTTACATCCCGGTGTCCGTAAGCGCTGATCGGAATCGAACTGTATTCACAGACCGGTGTCCGTCCGCGTCTGCCGAAATCGTTATTTTACATCCCAGTGTCCGTAAGCGCTGATCGGAATCGAACTGTATTCACAGACCGTGCCGTCGGAAAGCTTCGCCTTTGTTACGGCAGCATATACCCTCCTGATCCGGTTCCGGTTCGGCAGAGCGGCATAATCGCTGTACACAGTTTCTCCCGGCAGGATCGTCTTTTCCGTTGTCAGGCGGTATACCGTCCGGTCTCCGTAAATCTTGTCTCCGTATACATCCTCCGCGTAAAAGATCGTGTCGAAAGCAACAACGGTCTTTGTGCGGGAGACATTGGTCACCTCCATGTGGAAATTGAGGTAGTCGGAAGACGAGCTGGGCCAGTACCACTCGGCGTAGCTTGTCGAGTCAATGACAGCCGGAACGGACGGTTCCGCATAGGAAGCCGATGAGGAATAGCCGACGAGATAGTCTTTGTTGACAAATCCCGCCTTCGAAATCGTCGGCGCGTAGACGGTCCAGTAGCTGGCATCGGTGTCGTCGAGCAGGATCACGGGATCGCCCGTATAGAGTTTTCCGATTTCGTTGGACTGCTCATACTTTTTTGCCTTGCGAAGCGCGAGGTACCCGGTCTTCACCTTCGCGTACAAAATGTCTCCGTCCACATAGACTCCCTTGTAAGTGAGATAGCTCGCGTTCACATAGCCGAGTTTGCGGAGTTTGGGGGAATAGACGTACCAGTACCCGTTCTTTTCGGAAGCAGTCGGACAGGCCACAACGGTTTCGCCGGTGTAGAGTTCCCCTATTTCATTCTTTTTATCATAGGACTGCCCGTTCCGCAGGGCCAGATAGCCGGACTCCACCTTCACTGTATATGTGTAGAGTACCGCGCTGTACGCATATGCCTCCTGCGGCAGAGAGAACCTGAACGCAGTCAGCAGCAGGACCGCCGCAAGCGCCAGCCCGATTCCGCGGCCGGCTCTTTTTGTTGCTTTTTCTGCACCGCTTGTCATTTTACACCTCCTCGTTTTTAATCCTGTTTTTAAAATGTAAGGACCTGTCACGTATAAACGGAATTACTCTTTACATTCTGCCTGCCTGATAATCCGGTCTCTGCGTCATAAAACCCGGCTGTACGATCCCCTGCTTACTGCAGAGGGTATTTTTCAATAATGGATTCCAGCGCATCGTCCCCTTTCCTCATGCGATAGCAGTATGCATATTTTTCCCCTGGAAACACACAGAAACTGACAATGATATCCTGCGAGGAGCCGATCGACTGAAGACACTCGGCTTCCGAGCCGTCCCTGTCCGTCTGCCAGAGGGAATATTCCTCCCCGTCATCCATCACATAATACAGCCGGTCGTCACAGTAATTAAACTTGCAGATCCGCGCCTCTCTGTCGGGGAAGGGAAGTTTTTCACTCTCTCCGCCGGTCTCGATCCGGTAGACGTCATACACCCCGTACCAGGAAAAAACCGAGATGCCGTCCGTGATCAGACTTCCGTTCCGGTTTAATTCTGTTGAAACGGTTTCCTTTTTCGTTCCGGCCGGACTCGTCCTTCTCAGCCCTAAACTGCCGTTGTAATAGATCTCCCCGTCAAGAAAACAGATGGAGGGAAAGACGTGGTTCCCCGCGTTGTAATCCTCCGCAATTAACTCCGCGTCCTCCGGGCCGGCCGTTCCGCTGTCCAGGGTCTCCATGCTGATCCTGTACAAATGCATTTTGTGCGCGAAATAGCACCAGTTCTCCCAGATGTACAGGGAAGTGGGAGAAAAATCCGGCGCGCCGGCAGCGTCAAACAGCGTGGTCTCCCTGTTTTGTTCAGGGTCATACCTGCGGATCTCGTCGGTAAACTCCGTCAGGTAATAGAGACAGCCGTTCCGGCAGTTGAGATATCGGGGTCCGTCGCTCGCGATCCTTTCGGCATATTCGGGATCCGCGCCTTCACACCGGAACAGTCCTTCGGACGAAATGTAATAGAGGTCGCCGTCACAGAAGGCAAAATGTCCGCAGTTATAATAATTTCCGGAAGATATTCCTTCAGTTTTCGTTTCCGCGTTCGTTTCTATGTTTGTTTTCTTTTCTTTTTCTGTGATCCTGTCCCGCGTGATCTCCCAGATTTTCTCGGCCTTCTTCCGGAGGGCATATTCATGGGTGAGACGGCCGATGATGCCGGAAAGACTATGGAAAAGGAGCACAACAACCGCCGCCGCGACTGCCATGAGCACCAGCATGCCCGCAAGAGCGGGAAGCGCGCTGCTTTTCTTCTTCCCGCCTCTCTCTCCTGTCCCCGGTCTCCCGGAACCGGCTGCCGGCGGGATCCCCGGTTTTCCGGGTATTACCGCACTTGCGTCATCGCCCGGGATCATCTCTGTTCTTTCCGGTTTTTCCGCCGATGCATCACTACCCGGAAACATCTCTGTTTTCTCGGGTATTTCCGCCCTTGTGTCATCGCCCGGAAATCCCTCTGTTTTTTCCGCTATCTCCGCCGATGCGTCGCTGCCCGGAAATTCCTCTGCTCTTTCCGGTATTACCGCCGGTTCACGGATGTCCGGTGCTGAATCTTTCCCCGCATGGGCATCCGTCTTCCCACCGGAGCCCGGAACGGGTCCCGCAGTTTCAGAGATTTCCGCATTTTCAGGAACT
>JAUNJS010000098.1 GCA_030533125.1 Eubacteriales bacterium
AAGTCCACACAGAAATAGCCGTTGCGGACAAACTGGAAGCGGTCGAAAGCCTTTACCTGCGCGAGCTCGGGCTCTCCCCATGCCTCACAGACAGTCAGGGAATGGGGATTGAGATTCAGCTCGCCGTTCTCATCGTAGACACCCTTCTCCTCGTCAATGATGTTCTCGTACAGGCGCGCAGTGATCTTCACAGCCGAGTCCGCGTGCACCCAGTGAATCGTGCCCTTAACCTTGCGGCCGGTGAATCCGCTCCCGCTCTTCGTCTCAGGATCATAGGTCGCGTGCACAACGGTTATATTGCCGTCCGCGTCCTTTTCGAACCCGGTGCACTTGACAAAATAGGCGTACATCAGGCGCACTTCGTTGCCGGGGAACAGACGGTAGTATTTTTTAGGAGGCTCCTCCATGAAATCCTCGCGCTCGATCCAGAGCTCACGTCCAAACGGAATCTGCCGCTTGCCGAGCTCCGGGTTCTCGAGGTTATTGTCCGCCTCGAGCATCTCGACCTGCCCCGCGGGATAATTGTCGATCACAAGCCTGATGGGATCCAGAACCGCCAGCATGCGCTTGCAGTCCGGTTTTAAATCTTCCCGGATACAGTACTCCAGCGCCGCGAAATCCGCGGAGGAGTTGCTCTTGGAAATACCGCACATATCCACGAAACGGCGGATGGACCGGGGGGTATAGCCCCTGCGGCGAAGGCCCGAGATGGAGACCAGGCGCGGATCATCCCATCCGTCCACAATTCCCTGTTCGACCAGTTTTTTGATGTAGCGCTTCCCGGTGACCTGGTTTGTCAGATACATTTTGGCAAACTCGATCTGTCTGGGCGGATGGGGATATTCCGCCTCGCGGACGACCCAGTCGTACAGCGGCCGGTGATCCTCAAACTCCAGCGTGCAGAGCGAGTGCGTGATGCCCTCGATCGCGTCCTCAATGGGATGCGCGAAATCATACATCGGATATATGCACCAGGCGTCCCCCGTGTTATGATGCGTCATGTGCGCGACCCGGTAAATGATCGGATCACGCATATTGATATTGGGGCTCGCCATGTCAATCTTCGCGCGGAGGGTCAGCTCGCCGTCCGCGAACTCTCCCGCCCGCATGCGCTCGAACAGATCGAGGTTCTCCTCGATGCTCCGGTCGCGGTTCGGGTCGTTTTTTCCGGGTTCTGTCAGCGTCCCGCGGTACTCGCGCATCTGTTCCGCGCTGAGTTCCGAGACATAAGCCTTTCCTTTTTTGATCAGCCTGACAGCGACGTCATACATCTCCTGGAAATAATCAGAGGCATAAAACAGCCTGTCCTCGTAATCAGCTCCAAGCCACTGCACGTCCGCCTTGATTGACTCGACAAACTCGATTTTTTCCTTGGTGGGATTTGTATCGTCAAAACGAAGATTGAATTTACCGCCGTACTCCTGCGCCATGCCGTAGTTGAGCAGAATGCTCTTCGCGTGCCCGATGTGGAGATACCCGTTGGGCTCAGGGGGAAACCTTGTGTGCACAGCCGTGTACACACCGTCCCTGAGATCCTGATCGATCTCCTGCTCGATAAAATGACGGCTCACCTTTTCTTCCGCTGGCTCCGCCGCTGCTGCGGCCGGTTTTATTTCTTTCATTTTCATATTCTCCCGGGTCCTGAAAAAACTCCCGTATCTACCATTTACAGCTGTGTCATTACAGCTGTGTCAGCACAAAGATGTCATAAATCGCCTGCAGCGCGGTCTCGAAGTCCCTGTTCTCAACACCGATGATAATATTGAGCTCCGAGGATCCCTGGTCGATCATGCGCACATTGACGTGGGCATGGGCAAGGGCCGAGAAGATGCGCCCCGCCGTGCCGCGCGTGGATTTCATTCCCCGCCCGACGACAGCGATCAGAGCCAGGTCGGACTCGATCTCGATGGAATCCGGCTTTGCCAGGCGGTGGATGGCGGAGACGACGCGCTGCTCTTTTTCAATAAACTCGTCCGCATGGACGACAATGGTCATGGTATCAATGCCCGAGGGCATGTGTTCAAAGGAAATCTGGTTGTCCTCGAAGGCCTGCAGAACCTTGCGTCCGAATCCGATCTCGGAGTTCATCATGTCCTTGTAGATCAGGACAGCGCAGAAATCCTTTCGCCCGGCGATTCCGGTGATGACGTAACCGGTCTTCTGCGCGGTGCTCTCCACGATCCAGGTGCCCACGTCCTCCGGGCGGTTGGTATTGCGGATATTGATGGGAATTCCCTGCCGCCGCACGGGAAAGATCGCTTCCTCGTGCAGGACAGAGGCGCCCATATAAGAGAGTTCGCGGAGCTCCCGGTATGTGATGGTCTCGATGCGCGCGGGGTTTTTGATAATGCGCGGGTCCGCGACCAGAAAACCGGAGACATCCGTCCAGTTCTCATAGACGTCGGCGTGGCAGGCGGCGGCGACAATGGAACCTGTGACATCCGAACCGCCGCGGGAGAACGTCTTGACCTTCCCGTCGTGGCTGCGGCCGTAAAAACCGGGGATCACGGCATATTGCTCCTTTGTGAGACGTTTTCTCGCCTCCCGCAGTGTTTTCCGGTCGTCCAGTGTTCCCTCGTCATCGAAAAAGATCATGTCGAAGGGATCCAGAAAAGTATATCCCAGATAGGCGGCCATGATGCGTCCGTTCAGATGCTCTCCGCGCGAAGCGGCGTAATCCGGGTCCGGATCCTCCTTCATTTTCTTTTCGATTTCTTCAAACTGCGCATCCAGGGAAAAACCGGTCATGCCGAGCCCTTCGATAATCTCGTCAAAACGGCTCCGGATTTCTTTCAGGACTTCGGAAAAGTCCTCGCCTTCCTTCGCCAGTTCCTCCATCCGGTAGAGGAGATCCGTGACCTTGGTGTCGTCTGAAAAGCGCTTGCCGGGCGCGGAAGGGATCACATATCTTCTGGCTTTGTCGGACCGGATAATATCCCCGACTTTTTTAAACTGCTCTGCATTGGCGAGAGAACTCCCGCCAAACTTTACGACCTTCATTTTTCTGAACCTCTTATCGTCAACCTGCGCGGCCGGCGCCGCGGATCACCGCGCAAACCGGCTCCGCGCAGGAAATCTGTTTTCACATCTGTTCCCCTGCGGACAGCAGACTGCCCGCGGATAAGAACCGCATCTCCGGGACACAGCGCAAATTGTCAGCGGAATCAGAACCGCATCTCCGGGCCGCTGCGCGAACCGCCCGCGGAAAAGAATCACAACTCCAGGATGCGGATTGTGCTGCGGACATCCGGCAGCGAGGAAACAGCCTCCTTAAAAGCGGACTCCGTAACGGGACCCGTGGTGAATACATACTCATCCGAATGCGCGTGTTCTGCCGTCACATCAAATGAATCCGCGAACAGGGCTTTCGCTTTTTCACGGCCTTCCGCCGACATGCGCACAAAATAGCGCCCTGTCTTCTGTCCCGGGTCGGAGAGCTGCATCACTTCATCCGACCAGCGCACAGGAATATTCTGTCCCAGGTTCAGCGCGCAGTCCAGCATGTCCGAGACCACCGCGCTGGCAGTCGGGAACTTCCCGGCGCCCCGGCCGTAGAACATAAGGTTATCCACCAGGTTTCCGTGTACGAAAATCGCGTTGAAGACGCCTTCGACCCCGTGCAGGGGATGGGACGCGGGCACCATATAGGGAGCCGTGCGCACATAGAAGTAACCTTTCTCCTCGTCGCGCTCACTGATTCCCAGGAGCTTGATCGCATACCCCATTCTGCGCGCATAGGCGACGTCTTTCATGGAAACGCGGCTGATCCCCTCGCAGGGGATGTCCTCATAGCGCACAGTCCTGCCGCACATCAGCGAGGAGAGGATGGCGATCTTCCGGCAGGCATCGTGTCCTTCAATGTCAGCCTCCGGATTGCGTTCCGCGTAGCCCTTCTCCTGCGCCTGCTTCAGGACGTCCTCAAAGGAAATGTCCTCCTGTTCCATACGGGTCATCATATAGTTGGTCGTTCCGTTCAGGATGCCGACAATCCGGGTGATGGACTCGGGGGCCAGAGATGTATTCATCGGGCGGATGATCGGAATACCGCCGCCGACGCTCGCTTCAAACAGGTAGCTGCAGTTGTGCTCCCTGGCAATGCGAAGGAGCTCGGGACCGTGGGCCGCCACCAGCTCCTTGTTCGAAGTGCAGACGCTGATTCCTTTCTCCAGCGCTTTTTTGGAA
Source organism: Eubacteriales bacterium (assembly GCA_030533125.1). Classification (GTDB taxonomy): domain Bacteria; phylum Bacillota; class Clostridia; order Lachnospirales; family Lachnospiraceae; genus CAG-791. Next base: position 4,183 of record JAUNJS010000098.1, read on the forward strand.
AAAGTAAAGGCGGGCTCCCTGCCGCCCATTGTCTCACAGATCACGCGGATTTCAGGGTCGTTCAGAATGATATCAAAATCGTGCACCACCCTGTTCTGATAGGGGCTGTCGGGGAACTCGCGGAGATCCAGAATATATTTGACCTCGATCCCCTCGGGAACTCTGCGCTCCACACAGCTGCGGTTGACGTCAAAGAGTTCGACCACGCCGCTTCCAACCGTTCCAAAACCCAATACCGCTGCTTTTATCATCTTGTTTGTGCCATTCCTTTCCTTAGATTATTCCACAGAATGCCGTGTCCCGGAAAACAGATTCCGCGCGCAGGAGCTGTCTCTGACACGCCGCAGTGATTTGCGATGCACAAGGCATATCTTTCGATATGTTACCATGCCTGAAATATGAATGCAAGCAGGTTTCTGCATGCCGCGGCAGCCCCTGCGGCTGCCTGTCGGCCGGCTCGATCATACCGCGGCCGCCGGCAGCGGCCCGGGCGGCAGGGACGTCCCCGCATAGGCAGGCAGCGCTGTAAAGCGGCGGTTACCGCCGGGCGGCAGGGACGTCCCCGCATGGGCAGGCAGCGTAGTAAAGCGAAAGATACTGCCATGCGGCAGAACCGCCCCGCATGGGTTGGCAGTGTCGTGATCGGAAGTTACCGCCGGGCGGCAGCCCGCGCGGCAACAGGCCAGGCAGCGAGGACAAGCGCTGTGAGCGCGGAAATCGCGAAGCAGGGAACAAATCCCACGGGCATGTACGTCGCCTTGATCTCATGCGTTCCCGCGGGAACAAAAACTGCGCACAATCCGTAATCCGCACGCTCCAGTTTCGTGGGCGTACCGTCCACTGTCACGTGAAATCCCTCGTCATACGGAATGGAAAAAAAGACGAGATTGTCTTTTTCCATCCGCGCGACAGCGTTCCAGCCGTTTTTCTGAAATTGGAAGGATGTGCAGGCAGTCTTTCTGCGCTCTCTGCAGCATTCATAAAAGCTCGAGTAGGACATAATTCCCGGATCCGTGTCCGTGTCCTCTGTCATGAGACTGCCGTATTTTTCGGCCATTTCCTTTGAGAGGATGAGATCCTTGACCAGCACGCGGTCCGAGATCTTCCCGTTTTCGAGGAGTTTATAGTTTTCTTCTGTCATATAGCTGTCAAAGGAAAATCCCATCGGAAGGTAGTTTTCCGTCTCATAGACATTATAGCCGTTTTTGTCGTTGATGAGCGTGTAGCCGTCCATCCCGCCCTGATCCGTGTAACTCTTGTCAGGCTTGACAAGTGTGTTTTCTATATAGTAGCGGACCGACATGACAGCCCGCGCGCCGATTCTTTCCAGCGGCAGTGTGGATTCCACAGTGCGGATCATTCCGATTCCGCGATACCACGTGAAAATAGAGGGATGGACCGTGCTCTCGAAGCAGTGCATGGTAGGGTAGCCCCAGACCATCTCATAATTTGTCGATGTACCGTCTGTTTCAACACGGGAGAAAGGAGTTCCTGTCTCCGGATTGCCGCTCCCGCCGGATAAGGAATTATTTTCGTCCCCGGGCATATAACTCATAGAGACAGGCGCGTCCTCCTCTTCCGCCTGAAGAGACGGACGTTCTGTCAGCATCTGACGCTTCCACTTTTCAAAGCCTTTCCGGGAAATCAGGGAACTCCCGTTGTGCAGCACTGCCATCGTCGTGCCGATACAGGCCGTAAGGAGGAGCACAATGCAGAGATTCCCCGCCGTGAACAGCCCCCGTCCCGCCGGGATCCGCGGCCGGCCTCTGTCGTCAGCCGCACCTGCGCGTGAGGCATCCTCCGGCAGCGTTTTCTCCTGCGCGGCCGTGCCGGCAGGATCCTCCGGCAGCGTTTCCGCCTGTGCGGCGGTCCCCGGAGAAACCTGTGCATTGTTTTCCGGCTCCGGAGACTCTTCTTTCTGTGCGGGATTGCCCTTTCCGTCTGCCGGGACACGGGATTCTTTTCCCCAGAGCGCCGGCCTGCGGTGTTTGAGAATCATGACCCCGAGAAGAAGGACTGCTCCGTAAAGCGTCGCCCGGAACTGGATCATCAGGAGTTTTCTGTTCTGGCAGATTGCGGTAAAGGACCATTTTCCGTTTTCCTTCACGGGCAGATAGCACATCAGAAGGAACAGCGCGGTGCAGGCCAGGGAGAGCCACGCTCCTCTGTGAAATGCCGCGCTCTCCTCTTCTTCGAGCACTTCCGCTGTCATACAGGCGCACAGCAGAACGGGCATATAAAACCAGCGCGTGTAAAAATTGGAATTCATTGCGGAGAAAGCAGCGCACAATACGGGCACAAAGGCCATCGCGCACAGAATGGTCAGCAGAGTCTTCTTCCAGCTCTTTCCGCGAAGCTGCCAGAACGCGAATACCCCGGTCATGGCGAGACAGGGCAGATAAAAGGCCAGGGAGCCGTTTCGGATATGGTCACTGGAAAAGAGCGTTCCTCGCGCGATCAGATCCGGCACCATGAAAAAGGATTTGAGAATGGCAAGCGGCGTCGTCGAGTCCGGATAGGCAACGAGATCATAGCCGCTCAGCACCCTGGACACGCGCGTATTTCCGAGAATCCCGCTGATTGACTGCACGAGAAAGAAGGAGCTGAGCAGGAGTCCCGCAGCCCCGGCCATGAGGATGCGCAGCACCTCGGACAGGAAGGCGGGAAGGCCTTCCCCGCGCGCGCGGCGGATTCCCCAGCGCACCATATAATAGAGAAAAAGAAAGAGAACCTGTCCGAAAAAGAAATAATAATTGATAATCGACATCAGCGCCGTCATCACGGCAAAGGCGCGCGCCCTGCGGAAACAGTCATTTTTGACGATGCCGCCGGACACCGCGGAAAGATCCCCCCTCTGGATAAACCGGTCAAAGGCGAGCAGGTACAGAGGGAAAAAGGCGGTCACATCGTGAAAGTGCTGAAAGACAATATTGCAGGCCTGAAACCCGGAAAAAGCATAGAGAAACGCGCCGCACAGAGCAGCCCGGTCCGTTTTCGTCTGCGTCCGGATCCATGCGAAGGAAGCTGCTGCCGCGGTCCCGTATTTCAACGCCATCAGAAAAGGCATCATATAGGGAAGCCAGGCTTCCGGAAAGGGAATTGTCAGCCAGAAAAAAGGACTTCCCCAGAGATAGAAGGCAAAATTCCCGGTCATGCTGCCGCCCAGATCCACCATCGGGTTCCAGAAAAGCTTCCCCTGACGCACCGCGCGGTGCGCAAAGATCAGGAACGGAACCTGCTGGACATTGTAGTCCCCATAATAGAAAAACAGTCCGTTTTTTTTAATTAAAAAAGGAAGGACTGCAAGAAGATATACCAGCATCCCTCCCAAAAAAACATGGACAGGCAATATTCTCTTTTTTGTACTTGCTGCTGTATTCATACATTTTTGATATGCCGCGCCGTGACAGGCAGCGGTGTCTCCGGTTCCGGCTTAACCGGGAAACGGGGAAACACAGCCGGAAACCGGGAGACCGCCCCTGTGCGCAAAGCGGCATTTTTCCATTTAAAAACCCTGTGTTCTGCCGTACTTATTCTTTTGTTCCATCCTGATACGATTTCATTCTGGCGAAAACCATGTCATACCCGTCGTTCCCGTAATTCAGGGAGCGGTTGACCCGGCTGATCGTCGCAGTCGAAGCCCCGGTTTTCTCCGCGATTTTCAAATACGTGTCCTTTTTCTTGAGCATGGAAGCCACCTCGAAGCGCTGGGACAGAGATAACAATTCATTGACTGTACAGAGATCTTCAAAAAACCGGTAGCATTCCTCCTCATCCCGGAGAGTAAGAACCGCCTCAAAAAGGTGACTGACCGCTTTTGTCCTGATTTTATTATTCATGGATACCTCCATCCGGACAGAGACAAATAATTGACGCGGTTATTTTAACATTTTAAAACTGTGAAGTAAAGAAGTATCCTTCTTTTTTTCAGTATTTATCGTACAAAAAAACGGTCTATATACAACAAAAATACTTCTTTACATTTATTTATACTTGTGTTATCTTGTTTTCATTGTACAAATTGAACAAGTTTTACTGTTCGTTTGTGCATGTAATAAGTTATATTTATTAGAATTTGGAGGTGCCAGCAATGAGCAAAGGAACTGTCAAGTGGTTCAACAACCAGAAAGGGTTCGGTTTTATCTCTGATCCCGAAGGCAATGATGTATTTGTACATTTCAGCGGAATCAACCAGGAAGGCTTTAAGTCTCTCGAAGAAGGCGAAGCTGTCGAGTACGATGTTGTCCAGGGACAGAAAGGACCTCAGGCTGTCAACGTCACAAAGCTTTGATCAGCCTGCGGAAGAATCAAAAATGATTTCTAAATAATAGCAGGAGACGATTCCTATATCGATTCAGGGAACGATTCGAGTAAAACAAGCCGATGCGCAGTCCGCGCATCGGCTTGTTACTTTTAAAGCTCCGGCGCTGCGGACCTGGACCATGCAAGCCCGCTTGCAATGGTTCACGGACATTTCGCCGGGCCACATGTATGAGCAGAAAGGCTGCACGCAGCACGGAGCGCGAGTGGGGCGCCGACAAAGCTTTGCTTTGTGCGAATACTTGTGGCGGATTGCGGGAGCTGCGTAAGCAGCGGAGCAATCCGAAGAGCTTTTACTCTCTGGCGGAGCCGGGAATCCCCGGCATGGCAGTCACTTTCCCGCCCGTCACCACTGCCCGACTCTTTCCGCAAGGAGATCCAGATCAAGTGTGCCGCCGAAGATCCGGAGCGCGCTTCCGACCGTGACATCCAGTTTTCCCCCGGAGAGCGCGGCAATCCTGTCGATGTCCTCATAGGCGCGCACGCCGCCCGCATAGGTCACCGGAAAACCGGTTTCGCGGCAGAATCTGCCGAGGACTTCGGCCAGTTCCTCCTGGATCCCTCCGCGCTTTCCTTCGACATCCGCCGCATGGATCAGGAATTCATCACAGTCCCTCATGAGCCTTCGCAATACTTCCGGGGTGACCAGCAGCCTGGTAAACCGCTGCCATCTGTCCGTGACGACCGCAAAAGCCCCGGTTTGTGCCCCTGCTGCCCGCACCGCTCCTTCAGCCTGTGCCGCTTCAGAGATCTGCGGGATCCGCGCCGCCCCTGCCGCCTCTGACTGCGGCTCTTCTGTCCGCAGTTCCTCTGTCTGCAATTTCT
>JAUNJS010000435.1 GCA_030533125.1 Eubacteriales bacterium
AGACTTCTCCTTATGATTTCTACCAGTACTGGCGCAACATCGGCGACGCCGATGTTCTCAAGTGCCTGCGCATGATGACCTTCCTGCCTCTCGAACAGATCGACGAGATGGACAAGTGGGAGGGCGCGCAGCTCAATACGGCCAAGGAGATCCTCGCCCGCGAGCTGACCACGCTGGTCCACGGGCAGGATGAGGCGGCGAAGGCCGAGAAAGGCGCGAAGGCCCTTTTCGCGGCGGGCGGCGCGGAAGACATGGAGAATGTACCGGAGGTCCTGCTCACGCAGGAGGATCTGGAGGACGGGGGCATCAACATCCTGTCCATCGTCGTAAAAGCCGGACTTGCGAAATCCCGCTCCGAGGCGCGCCGCTCGGTGGCCCAGGACAAGAGCGTCACCGTCGACGGGGAGAAGGTCACGGACATCGACGCGGTGTTCGCGAAAGAGGCCCTGGAAAAGGGACTCCTCCTCCGCCGCGGAAAAAAGAGCTACAAGCGTGTAAGACTGGACGTTTAAGAACGGTCCGGGGGCTGGAGGCCGTCTGTAAAATCAATCCTGAAATAAAGCAATATTGCAATATTGAAATAAAGCGATGCGGGAGCTTATAAGAGGGGAACAGCGCGTAGTTTATTCATATATGTTTGCGGGCGCGAGGCCATGGCCGCAAGTAAAGAAAAAAAGAAAGGAGGTTGCTCATGAACGGAGCTGACGCAATTGTAAAGAGTCTTTCGCAGGAGGGTGTATCGTGCGTATTCGGCTATCCCGGCGTGGCGATCTGTCCTTTTTTTGACAGTATATTGAAGACAGACATCCGGACGATCCTGATCCGCCAGGAGCAGTGCGCCGCCCATGCGGCGAGCGGCTACGCGAGGATCACGGGGAAGGTCGGCGTCGCGGTCGCCACCAGCGGACCCGGAGCGACAAATCTCATTACGGGCATCGCGACGGCTTTCATGGACAGTATTCCGCTGGTCTGCATCACCGGCCAGGTGGACAGCACTATGATGGGCAGCGACGTCTTTCAGGAGGCGGATATTTCCGGAGCCTGCGAGTCATTTGTCAAATACAGTTATATCGTGCGCGACGCGGCCGAGATCCCCAGGATCATCAAGGAGGCCTTTTATATCGCGGGTACGGGCCGCAAAGGCCCCGTGCTGATTGACGTCCCCGTGGATATCCAGAGGCAGCAGATCCGGCATTTCAATTACCCGGAGACGGTGAACCTGCGGACTTATAAGCCCACGGTCAATGGCCATGCCGTGCAGATCAAAAAGGTCATGACACAGCTGGAGCGCGCGAAGCGCCCGATTATCTGTGTGGGCGGGGGCGTGCATCTGAGCGGCGCGTCCGGGGAGGTTCTTTCGTTTATTGATAAAAACGAGATTCCCGTTGTCAGCACGATGATGGGCCTCTCCGCGATTCCCACGGAGCACCCGCTGTTTTACGGCATGGTGGGCAACAACGGCAAGCCCTACGGAAACCGCGCCATGAACGACGCGGATATGGTGCTGATGGTCGGCGCCCGTGTCGCGGACCGCTCCATCACCCAGCCCGATCTGATCGAGGAGAGTAAGGTGCTGGTGCATATCGACGTGGATCCCGCGGAAATCGGCAAAAACGCGGGCCCCACGATCCCGCTCGTCGGCGATATCCGGCACGTTTTTGAAGAGTTCAACAAGATGGAGCTCCACGCGGACTACACGGACTGGGTCGACCGGCTGGACGGATACAAGGACGATGCGCGCAACGCCAAGCGGCACCGGATGTACCAGCGCGAGGATGACATGCGCGCCAACAGGAAGGTTTTCAACGGCGTCAATCCCCCGGAGTTTATCCGCAGCCTGTCCCTGGCCATGAAGGAGGACGCGGTGTATGTCGCCGACGTCGGACAGAATCAGATGTGGTCCTGTTCCAACTATATCGCGCGAAAAGGCCGGTTCATGACCAGCGGCGGCATGGGCACCATGGGTTACGCCCTGCCGGCAGCGCTCGGGGTCAAGACGGGCGATCCGTCCCGGCAGGTCGTCGCGGTCTGCGGAGACGGCGGTTTCCAGATGACTATGCAGGAACTGGCGACTGTCGCGCACTACAAAATCCCCGTCAAGCTTGTGATTTTGAAAAATACCGTGCTCGGACTGGTCCGCCAGTATCAGCACTACAATTACGAAGACCGCTATTCGGCCATCGATCTCGGTTCGGAACCCGACCTGTCCCTGATCGCGCAGGCCTACGGGATCCGTTATCTGAAAATAGAGGACAATGAACATGCGGCGGAAGGCATCGCCGCGTTTCTGGAAAAAGACGAAGCCACGATCCTCGAAGTTACCGTTGACAGGGATGAGCTGTGCTGACCGCACCGGAACATTTGAGAACCGGAGCATCTCATCATTACGAGGCGCAGGCATAAAGGAGGTGCAGGCGATGAAGAGAATCTATTCCATCCTGGTGGAAAACCGTGCCGGCGTACTGTGCAAAACGGCAGGCCTGTTCTGGAGGCGGTGTTTTAACATTGACTCGATTACTGTCGGCGAGACAGAGGACAAAGATATTTCCAGTATGGTCATCGTGAGCTCTGGGGACGCGCGCACGCTGGAGCAGATCGAGAAACAGCTCAATAAAAAGCTCGATGTCATCAAGGTGAAAACCTTTGATGAAACGGAGAGCATCAACCGCGAGCTTCTTCTGGTGAAGGTAAAATACAACCGCGGAAACCGCCGCGACATTATGGACAACTGCCAGATTATGGGCGCGGAAATTGTCGACCTGTCGCGCGGTCAGATGATGATTCAGATGTGCGACACACCCGAGCGGGTTGCCGTTTTTCTGGACACCTTAAAATCGGTCAGCATCGTGGAAATGACGCGCACAGGCGTGCTGGCCATGACCAAGTGCAGCGAGGCGGGCTGATTTTATCATTGACTTCAATACAGTACAGCACTATAATGGCATGTATGTCCGGTCCCGGGCCGGCGGAAGCCGCAGAGAACCGGATTCCCGTTCGTGTTTCCAATTGCAAAGAACCG
>JAUNJS010000436.1 GCA_030533125.1 Eubacteriales bacterium
GTCCGTATTTCAGATGAACGTGCCTGTGTGTCAGATAAAAATGTCCGTATTTCAGATGAAAATGTCTGAATCAAAAAAACAGATATAAAAGCAGGCGGAACCGCTTTTATATCTGAGAAGCCGTAGTTTCCATGTCTGAAAAGGAAGAGCCTTTGTACCTGAGAAGTAAATGTTTTTATGTCTGAAAAGTAAAAAGCCAGTATGTCTGCGTAAGGAAGTGTTTTTGTACCTGAGAAAAAAATTCTGAGAGACAATACAAATAACGAGATCGTCCGGCGAAACAGATCCTCTTATTCTTCATCAAGGAGGACCTCTTCGCCGGTTTCTGTTTCTTCCGAACCGGAACCGGTGCCGGAAGTGTCCTCCCCGGAGGAACTGTCATCCCGGTCCTCGTCCTGCTGCGCGTCCTCACTACTGTCCCCGTCGCGCCGGTCCTCGTCCTGCTGCGCGTCCTCACTGCCGCTCATATCGCCGTCTTCGCCGCGCCGGTCCTCATCCTGCTGCGTGTTTCCGGAGTCCGCCTCGTCCGCGCCTGCTGCTGTTCCACCGGTTTCTGAGGAGGCGGTGCTGTCCCAGTCCAGACCCGCGAGGGCGGGATGCGTTTTCCGCTCCTCCTCCGGCATTTCTTCAAACCATTTGTCCAGCCCGTCGGCAATCGCGGACGCCATTTTTTTCTGGTAGGAATCCTGCGCCATGCGAAGATCCTCGTCCGGATTGGTCATATAACCGAGCTCAATCAGGGACGTGGGCACTTCCGCCCAGTTGTTCCCGGTCATGGTGTCGGTCTCCCAGACATATTCCTTTTTTGCCCCGGTCTTCTCGCAGAAAGTGTTGAGCAGGACCATGGACAGCCGGGCAGAGGCCTTGTACAGTTCGGGGTGATAAGGGTTGTTTTCCGTGATGCAGATGGTCATCGCGCCGTTCGCGCTCGTGTTTTCCGCGCCGTTTGCATGGACCCGGAGAAAAACGTCCGCATTGTTTTCGTTCGCGACCGTCGCGCGTTCGACACAGCTGATGGGGAGGTATGTGTCCACGTGTGTGAACTTGACTTTATAGCCGCGCTTTTCGAGTTCCGCCCGCAGCTTCTGGCAGACCTGCATGGTCAGTTCGTACTCATGAAGGCCGCTGGAAGGGCCATAGGTTCCGACCGTGTCCGCGTCCTTCATCTCGGAGGAACCGGGGCCGATCGGTTCCATCGTTCCCGGAACCTGCTGGGAATGGCCGGGGTCCAGGACAACCAGAAGTCCTTTTCCTTTGGCGGAAAAATGTCCGTCTTCGTCCCGGGCGGAATTCCCGGAATCCGCGCCGGTCCGCTTCTTCTTTTTTGAAGGTGTTCCGGCATTCTTTTTGGAGTCCGAAGAGGCGGTTTCTGACGTGGGGACGCCCGCGGCCGTTCCTGTTTCTTCCACGGTGGAGGAGTCGTCAGCCTCTTCCGGGGGCATGCTGTGGATGTCCTGCCCTGATCCTGTATTCCGCGCGCAGCCTCCCAGAGCCAGCCCTGCGCAGAGAAGGAGAAGAAGGAAGAAACCCGGGAACGAGCTTTTTTTCGTGAAAAATGTCATAATGTGCCTCTTTCTGGAAACTTTTCCGTTTCCTGTGTGAATCCGTAAACTGCCTCTGTAGTACGATTTTTTCTGATTATCTGTCAGACGATCTATATGCGATTCTGTCTGTTCTATGGCCTTTTCGATTGGTTATTCGTGTATCTGTCTGTTCGATAAATCTGTTCGATTGCATATTCGCAGATCTGGCTGCACAGTCATTCGTGTCCCGTCAGCATCTCCCAGGAATACCAGTCACCTTCCGCGGCCGGCGCGAGAGGAGTGACATAGTCACGGGTCTCCTCGCTTTCCTCCTCCGTGAAACGGATGTGCACGGAGGGCTGCAGGAGCGTCACCCAGCCGTTGTAGCTGACATAGGTGTATTCCTCTCCGGGGGTAAAGGAGCGCATCTGCTCTGTCGTGCGGCCCCACATGTAATGGCGGATCCGGCTCATGTAGTCTTCGTCCGAAAGCGCCTCGAGAAAGAGCTCATATCCCTCTTCAGAGGGGGAGAGCGTGAAATCCAGGTCGTCCCAGGTCGCGTCGACCTCATACCATTCGTCGTCCAGCAGGATGAGATTCCACGCGTGTTTTTCAATGTCTTCGTCGGAGGCGCCTGCGTAGCCGCAGATCATGGTGCAGGTGATGCCCGCGCGCTGCAGCAGGTACTCATAGGCGAGGGCATAGCCGTCACACAGGGCCCCGCCGGGATTGCCCGTGCTGTCCTCGACGAGGGCGCCGTAGGCGGTGTGGGCGTAATCATCCGGCCCTGCCTGCGTGTTGTACCATGCGCTTTCAATCAGCAGGTCATGGAGCTGCAGGGCAATGCCGGCCTCGGACTGTGTGAGATCCGCCATGTCCAGCAGGGAGGAGGCGGCGGCATCCAGACGTTCCTGTTCCTCGAGATGCGCGGGATAAGGATCGGAGAGGGACAGGATGACCTTATACTGTCCGCCGAAAGACGGCAGGACATAATACCTGCATTCGTATCCGCTTCTTCCCTGCGCGATCCAGAACAGTTCGGGATGATCACTGACCAGTGCATTATACGCCCTGGTATAGCTTTGCGCAAATTCGTCCGAAGAGGGATCCAGGCTGATCAGCCGCGACTCCTCCCCGGCGCTGCCGCTCCCGGCATACGTCGCGAGCGCAAGCATTGCGTCGTATAAAAGCCGTTCCTCTTTGGAAATCTTTGTATAATAGAAATAGTTGATCTCTCTTTCAGAGAGAGAGAAATCCTCTCCGGACTCTTCTTCCGGAATGTCGTCCGGCGCTGCGGCGTCCGGATCAACCGCGCCGTCTTCGCCCTGCGTGTTGTCCTCATCCGGCGTGTCCGCGCTGTCTTCGTCCTGCATGCTGTCGGGCACGTCTGTTTCGTCCCCGCCGTTTTCGCCCGAGGCGCTTCCCGCGGCCTGCGCATCGCCTTCGCCTGCGTCCCCGGCCTGCGCGGAGAGTTCTCCGTCCTCCGGAGTCTCCT
>JAUNJS010000437.1 GCA_030533125.1 Eubacteriales bacterium
TCGCGGGCACTTTTATCGCAGTCTCTTTTATCGCGGACACCTTTATCACGGACGCCTCTATAATTGGCACTTTTAGCGCGGACGCCTTTATTACAGACGCCTTTATCGCATTATCGCGGGCGTGTTCATTGCGGGCACTTTTATCGCGGATATCTTTACCTTAACTCTTTTATATTCCATAATTCATTCTGACGAAAATAAAACGGGCCGGAAGGAGTGATCCCTCTGGCCCGTTATTTTTCGGGAGTTTCCGGATGGTCTGAAACGTCTGCCGGATTACTTGAAGCGCGGCAGGAATCTGCGGAGGCGTTTTTTCGTTTTCTGGTGTTGATGCTTTCCGGACCGCGCTTTTTTCCTGTCAGGGGATGAGCTTCCGGAGGACGGAGGAACACATCCGATAGTGGCGTGTTCGCTGTCGATCTCAGGCGCTGTCTCCATGGCGGTCAGGAAGTCATCGGACGGGACCGGAGATCCGCTGCCGGAAGCCGGCGTGGCTGCGCTGTCCGGATTTCCGGGATATTCGCCGCGCTTTTTCTTTTCCAGATTCTTCTGGGCGGTGGCAAGCATGAGCTTGATGCGGTTGAGCTGGTTGACTTCGCTGGCACCCGGATCATAGTCGATGGCGGCGATATTGGCCAGGGGATATTCCCTGCGGATCGCCTTGATGACCCCCTTGCCGACCACGTGGTTGGGCAGGCATCCGAAGGGCTGAATGCAGACGATGTTCTCGACACCGTCGTGGATCAGTTCGATCATCTCCCCGGTGAGGAACCATCCCTCGCCGGTCTCGTTTCCGATGGAGACGATCGGCTTGGCGTATTCAACGAGCCGGTAGATGCTCGCGGGCGCCTCGAAGTGGACGCTCTTTTGATATTCGCGGTAGATGGGCTGCAGGGCGGCTTCGATCGCCCGGATGCCCGCGGTGCTCTTCATGGCTGTTTTTCTGCTGGTGCCCAGATGCTCGGCTTTGTAGACCTGGTTATAGAAGCAGTACAGCATGAAGCCCATAAGGTCCGGAACGGATACTTCCGCGCCTTCCTGTTCCAGCAGTTCCACCAGATAATTATTTGCGGCGGGAGCGTATTTCACAAGGATCTCGCCCACGATTCCAACGCGGGGACGCCGCTCCTCCCGGATCGGGATGGCGTCAAAATCGCGGATCATCTGCTTTGCAAGGCGCTGGACCTTCGGCAGGTTCAGCCCGTTTGTTTTTGTCAGAAAATCGGTACAGATGGCGACCCATTTTTTATGCTTGGCTTCCACCATGCCCTTTTTGAGCTCATAGGGGCGCATGCGGTACATGCAGCGCATCATGACATCCCCGAAAACGATGGCGTAAGCGGCGCGGGTGATCAGTTTCAGGTTAATTTTGAAGCCCGGATTCTCTTCAAGTCCGGACATGTTGACAGAGACAACCGGGATCTGGCCCATGCCGGCTTTTGTCAGGGCGCGCCGGATGAAGCCGACGTAGTTGGAAGCGCGGCAGCCGCCGCCGGTCTGGGTCATAATGACTGCCGTGCGGTTCAGGTCGTATTTTCCGCTGTCCAGCGCCTCCATGAGCTGGCCGACAACAAAGAGGGACGGATAACAGGCATCGTTGTTGACGTATTTGAGCCCGTAATCCAGAGCCCGGCGGTTGTCATTGGGCAGAACGACGAGGTTGTAACCGCAGGCCCGGATGGCCGGTTCTACGAGCTCGAAATGGATCGGGGACATCTGCGGGCAGAGAATCGTGTAGTTTTTGCGCATCTGCTCCGTGAACGGCACCTTTTTGATCGCGGTGGAGCGAACGCTGCGTCTGGTGTTTTTCGCGTCGCGGATGCGGATGGCGGCAATGAGCGAGCGAACGCGGATCCGGGCGCTTCCCAGATTGTTGACCTCGTCGATCTTCAGGCAGGTATAGATCTTGTCGGAACCCGCGAGGATGTCGTTGACCTGATCCGTAGTGACGGCGTCGATTCCGCAGCCGAAGGAATTGAGCTGGATCATCTCAAGGTCGTCCCGCAGGCGCACATAGTTCGCCGCCGCGTACAGGCGGGAGTGGTACATCCACTGGTCCAGGACCGTGATCGGGCGGTCAGGCGTCGAGAGATGGGAGATGGAATCCTCCGAGAGGACGGCGATGCCGTAGGAGGTGATCATCTCCGGAATGCCGTGGTTGATCTCCGGATCGATATGGTAGGGACGTCCCGCCAGGACAATGCCCTTGACATGGTTCTCCTCCATGTACCGAAGGACTTCCTCGCCCTTGCGGCGGATGTCGACGCGGGACTGCTCCAGCTCCTCCCAGCCGGCAGCGCAGGCGGAGCGGATCTCCTCCGGAGGAATCTCGCTTCCGAATTCCCGCAGCATCGCGTCGGTGATGGTCTTCAGGCTTGTAAAGGCCATAAACGGATTGCGGAAAACCACCTTCCCGTCGGTAATCTCCTCCACGTTGTTGCGGATGTTCTCCGGATAGGAGGTGACGATCGGGCAGTTGTAGTGGTTGTCCGAGGAGGCAAACTCCGACCGCTCATAGAACAGGGACGGATAAAAAATGAAATCCACGCCTTTTTCGATGAGCCACATTACATGTCCGTGCGCGATCTTCGCCGGATAGCAGGCGGACTCGCTGGGGATCGACTCGATGCCCATTTCATAGATCTGGTGGGTCGAGAGCGGGGAGAGGACGACGCGGTATCCGAGTTCTTTGAAAAAGACCGCCCAGAACGGATAGTCCTCATACATATTCAGTACCCGGGGAATACCGACGGTGCCACGCCCGGCCTGGTCCTTCGTGAGCGGGCGGTAGCCGAAGATCCTTCCCAGCTTATATTTGTACAGGTTGGGAATGTTGTTGTGCGCGGCTTCCTTGCCCAGGCCCCGTTCACAGCGGTTGCCGGAGATGAAGAGGCGCTCCTGCGCGGCAGCTTCGTCTGCTTTCTTCGCGGGCTTTCTGCCGGCGGGTTCCACGCGGAGGGCGCGGGCCGCCTTCCCGGCGGTCTCGCGTGCGGTCTCCCTCGCTTTGCCGGCGGTT
>JAUNJS010000438.1 GCA_030533125.1 Eubacteriales bacterium
GAGGTCTTCATGATCAAACGGCGATTTCATACTGACAGTGTGCAAATGGGCAGAAAGCAGTCTGGTGTGATAGCCTTCAGCCATCTCTCCTGCCTTTCATTTTCCAGTTGGAGGCATTTGTTGACAGGATCGTTGTCCATGAATCGTCATTTGACTGGTACCTGAGGTATGCGGGGAAGGACATGGGAGCCTCCGGTTCATTTTACGGGAACAATCGAAAGGAGGGGGAAGGAAATATAGAGGTCGCGGAAATTATGCTCACCGAGGAGAAGGCGAATGCATATCGGATGCGCCAGGGAAAGAAATCACGGAAATTAAAATGGAATGATATAACTGTACACGTATTTATATGAACCGGTTCGTTATTTGGGAGGGTGGCTTAAAGAGCCATCCTTTTTTGCGTCACAGGAAGCTTTCGGAAGATGTGGGAACAGCCGGCAAGGATGCGGACGGCCGGAAAGCTGGCCCGCGGCAAACTTGGTGAAAGTTACCGGCGGCTTTATGATATCAGCATAAGAGCTGCCAGAAGGGATTCGGATGGACAGGAACAGCAGAGAGTACAGGACGACCTATGCAGCCCTTAAGTTATTGAGTACTTATTTCAGAAGGAACAGATCAGCGGCACTGTGTACCGGAATATCCTCCGTGATTACAGGGATGAAGTGGATCTTTCCGATTTCAAATCCTACAAATGATTTCCGTATACGAAAGAAGGCGAGAACGTGTTTGACCTTGATACCTGCAATTATAATAAGAAGAAAGTGGCGATTTATACACGTGTTTCTACGGAACATGAAGAGCAGATCTCCGCCATGGCGAACCAGAAGGACTGGTATTCAGCCATCCTCAACATCCATCCCGAATGGGATGTTGTGCAGATGTATGCCGACGAAGGCGTGACCGGGACGGCCGCCTATAAGAGGAAGGCATTCATGGAAATGATCCGTGATGCCTATGACGGCAAGTTCGACATGATCCTTACCAGGGAGGTGTCACGATTTGCAAGGAATACGGTCGATACGCTGAACTATACCAGGCAGCTGAAGAGACACATGGTCGAGGTCTATTTCATCAGTGACGGGATCAAGACATTTGATCCGGATGGTGAACTGAGGCTTTCCATCATGGCAACGCTTGCCCAGGATGAGAGCAGGAAAACATCGGTCCGTGTAAAATATGGCCAGCAGACATCCATGGAAAAAGGCGTCATCTATGGAAGCGGAAATGTGCTCGGCTACGACAGGGACGGGCGCGACTATGTAGTAAATGAAGACCAGGCGCAGGCGGTCAGGCTGATCTATGATATGTATGCGCAGGGAAATGGCCTTAAGGCTATCAAATGGGAGCTTGAAAGACGGGGGATCAGGACTGCGATGGGAAATACAGAGTGGCATATTTCCAGCATTTCCCGCGTGTTGAAGAATCCATTATATATAGGAACACTTACGTACCACAGGCAGTACACGCCGGACTTTCTGGAACAGAAAAAGGTAGTCAACCACGGGGAGATTGACCTGCTTCAGGTGAAGGGAAAGCATGAGCATATTATTCCGGATGAACTGTACCAACAGGTGCAGGAACGCCTGGAACAAAGACGCAGGGGATGGAAGGACACCGTGACCGAGAGCAGGGAAATCTCTACCGGAAGAAAGATCGGTGATGTTTGGACCAAAAAGCTTCAGTGCGAATGCGGGAACCGGTATGTGCGCAGGCGGTGGCATACGCGGATGGACGGCTCCATCGAATACGGATATCATTGCTATGGCCAGGTACATACCGGTTCTGTCCGTACAAGGAGCAATAAAGGGTTATCTGTCGATGGAATATGTACCACTCCCGTAATCCCTGACTGGAGGCTGCAGATGATGGCCCGTACTATTTTCCGGTACTGCCTGCAGGATGCGGGCGGGGCCTTGAAGATGGTCGAAATGATGCTCATGAAGCATCTTGATGACAAGAACTCTGCTGACGGTGATGCAGGACGGAGTGACGTGCTTCGGCGTGAAATATCCGGTCTGCAAAAGACACTGGATAACTGTGTCGAACTGCTTATAGAAGGAGATCTTTCAACAGAGGAATTTCGGAAGAAGAAAGAGCAGTATGAGCACCGTATAGATGAGCTGAATGGTACTTTGCAGGATCTCATGAAAAAAGTAGAAGACGAGCAGAAGGCAGTTCAAAACCTGAACAAAAGAGTAAGGGAGCTGATAGATGGCCTGAAGAAGGAACTCGTCTATATTGATGAGGATATGCATGAGATTCCGGATGGAATCATAGATGCGTTTGTAGAGAAGATCGTTGTTCATAAAGACGGGTTTGACTGGTATCTGAGAGGATGCGGTGCAATGGATCGTGAAGGAGAGATTGAGAATGGGGATGTGTTGCTGCGCGAGATGACTTTTACGAAGGAAGATGCGAAGGAGTATCTGTATGCGATAGATAACCGGAGGAGGATTCATAGGTGGGTGGATATTAACGTTAGAATATATACTTGAATTTATCGATATTTTATCGGTAACGATACTATGATGATAGCCTTTTTTATTGTATCAAAAAGAAAACAGAGACCTTGGTGAACTAAGATATGAAACAATCGAGAAGGCTATCTCTTGTATGGCAGTCTTTTTGCATATATACTATAAAAGAAGACTTTATGGGTGTTTTTCTAAAGTACAGTGATCCAGATTGAGAGGAGATGAGCATATGGCATTTACGGTCAGTGTTGGGGAAGCGGATTTTGCGGCTCTTCGAAATGAAAATGCATATTATGTTGATAAAACGGAGATCCTGTACGAGCTGGTGCATGACACGAAGAATAAAGTTACACTTTTTACCAGACCCAGACGGTTTGGCAAAACGCTTATGATGAGCATGATGGAAAATTTTTTTGACATCAGAAAAGACAGCAGAGCTTTGTTCGAGGGTCTTGATGTCCTGAAACATGCTGCGTTCTGCAAAGAATGGATGAACCAATACCCTGTATTGTTTATCTCATTTAAGGATATTGAAG
>JAUNJS010000099.1:0-4707 GCA_030533125.1 Eubacteriales bacterium
TATGGGGACAGATAAAGATTTACGGCGGATTCTGCAGCCCTGCTGCCTGCAGCCGGACGCGCTGACGGCGGATGACAGCACGTTTGTCCGGGCTGTTTTGAAAACGGTGAACCGTGTTATAAAATCTCGAATCCCGCACTTTTTCATCTCGAATTCCGTTCGATTATTTCCGGTTGGGAACGCTTCTTTTCGCTGGTAAAATAGAGTCCCTGTAATCTTCTCCAACTTTATGCGCGGCAGGTGCAACCCCGGATGAAAGAATTGCGAGAATAGAGATATCTTCAGAGGGAAATGCGTTATTCAGCACAGGAAAATGCTCCGGAGCGGGAACTGCGGAGCGGAGGAGTGAACGGGAACGGAGGCTTATTCCCCGGAGGAGCCGGGAAGCCCGGAATGCCCGTTTACTGTGTCGGAAAAGGGGGGTGCTTATGGACAGGAGTTTTTTGATTCATTCGGAGAAAGAGAACGGCTGGTATTGCGGAAAGTGCGGGAAGCGTGTGCTGCCTGATTTTTACAACGCGCAGATGCACGCGAAGGAGTGCGGATTCGAACTGAACAGGGATGGGAATCTGCAAAGTCTTGTGGAGGACGATACCGCCTGTTACCGGCTGCGCGACGAGGACGGGGCACTGCATCTGGAAATCTGCCGGCCGGAGCTTGTGCGCATACGCGGATTCGCCGACCGCTTCCACGGACTGTCCTGGGATCGCGTCCTGGACGCGGTTTTTCCCGCGGACGCGCGGGAGCCCGTGATCACGGAAAACAGGAGCGGGGCGGATCTGGATACCTGGCTTTCCCTGATCCGTGCGGACAGGTGTCCGAGGATTCACGCCGAATCGGACGTCGAGGTGATCCGACGCGTCTTTCCGGGGATCATCGGGATCTTCTCCCTGCAGATGTTTGTCCACATCTACAGGATGAAGGGGTACCGCCACACGCGGCTGATTTCCGACGCCGTCGCGAAGCGGGTGATGATGACGGATCCGGTCCGCCTCGAGAAGGAACTCGCCGAAAGACAAAACCGCGGGGGTGAAAACCGCGAAGGAGGAAACCCGGGCGGAGAAAATCCGGGCAGAGGACCCCGCGGCGCAGGAAATCAGCGCGGAAGAAACCCGGGAAGAGAGCCCCGCGACGGGGAGAATCCCGGGGAGAGATTTGCGTTGAACGCTTCCCTGCTGCGTTACAGAGACACCGAACTGATTCTGAGAATTACGGCTTTCATCGGCGTGGACGCGCCTGTGAGTTTTTTGTTCTCCCCCGGATTTGCCGCGTGCAGCGAAGAAGTTGACCTCACCCGGATCCTTCAGAACAGATATTTCCTGATCGGGAATTCGGAGAAGGCGATCCGCAGGTTTGCCGGCTGTTATCCGGAATACTATCTGGAACAGTATCTGGAACGGTCTTCCAATGTTTTCGTCCCTTTGATCGGGCCGGATTATCATTGTCTGCTGGAGCTCGCCGCCAAAGCGAATGTCCCGGTGATCGCGGACAATATGAAAAGCCTCCCCCAGTTTGAAAAAGACCCTTCCGTATGCCGGAACCTGCGCGAGGTCTTTTATCTGCCCGTCCGGATCCTCCGGGCGCTGGACAGGCAGGAGATTGATGAGGAGTTCCTGCGGCGTCTGGGCGACGTATACAGGAAAAACCCGGCTCTGATGCAGTTTGACAGGATCACGCAGTCCATGTGCGATTTTTATCAGAGCCTCAACATCCGGACAGCTCCGCAGAATCCCGGCGCACGCGCCGGCGCGGCGGCAGGTGTGAGACAATATCGTATTCAAGGGCTTGAACGGGAGGATTTCACGGATACCCAGATCCACCAGATTCTGCGCTACCTCCTCCGGCGGTCCGAGTCCTGGGAGTATCTGCGGGACTATTTGAACGCTTGTGAGCTGCTGGAAGAATATCCTTACGGGCTTCTCCCTAAAATGCCTCTGAGGGAAGCCCACGACCGGGTCGTAGAGCGGATCCGCCTCAAAAAGGTGAATCATGAAGATTTCCGTTTTCAACAGGCTGTCCAATCGGAACTCTACATTTCGCTCACAACCAATGAGACGGAAGAGGACAAAGAGACCTTCCGCGAGGATCCCTACATGATTATCGCGCCAAAAACAAGGGAAGACATGTTCTTCGAAAGCGAAGGCATGCGCAACTGCGTAAGAACCTACGTGAACCGGGTTGTGAATAACTCCTGTAAAATTTTCTTTCTCCGGAAAAAGGAAGAGCCTGAAAAACCTTTCGGAACGATCGAAGTGCGGTCGGACATGCTTGTTCAGGCGAAGGGGTTCGGGAACAGCAGCCTCGATCAAAAGGCACAGGAATTTATCCGGAAATGGTGCACGGTTAAACGCCTGCAAATCCGCACGCACGACATCAGGAAAGTCGGCGCGTAAAAGCGTCTTTAAGAAAATACGCAGTGTAAAAAAACACCCTTCGGAGCACGCTGTACAATACACTCGAAGCAGAGAGACCACTGTTTCAGGGGATCAAAGACGTCTCCGCCTGCGCCGGAGGAAGGACAATCAGCCATGAAAGTGAGGATGACGGCATGAGACGTCTCCGCCCGCGCGGGCGAAGGAGCTGCGGGTGAATCGTAAACGCAGAGGGAGGAATCTGCTTATAGAACAATAATACAAAAAAGGACGGGACGACTGTTCCGGAGGGGAGGGATCGGTGATGCTGATCGGAAATAAGAAACACAGGATAGTGTATATCATCGACCATGTTTTCTGGGCTGCCATTGCAAGGCTCTGGTACAACTCGATTTTTTTTAAGTCTTTAGGGGATCTTTCGCTGCGGACCTCCGCAGGGATCCTGCTTGCCCTGCTTGCGCTGTTTTCCATAACCGGCATGTCGCTGGGGATCAAAAGGCACCGCAACAAAGCGGATCTGTACGTCAATGTCGCCACAGGGTTCGGCGTATATACAGTTCTCGCGTACCTGCCCATCCGGAAAAAGCTCATTGTGACCGTATTGGCCGCGGCGGCAGTCCTGTCCGCGGCCTACGCGGCACTTGTACTGTGCCGCGCAATCACAAACAGACAGAACGCGAAGAAGATCATCTTCCGGCGGATCCGGATGGCGGCGTACGGCAGCCGGACGATCCTGTGCGTCTCCATGACGGTCATTATGGCACTGATCGCTTCAAACCTGTTTTTCGGAAACCGGCTTTTTCTTCCGTCCGTGTCCCCGTCCGCTCCGTCGAGCGTACAGGACCAGACGATTGAAAACAACATCGAGACACTCGTCCACCTGGACGACGGAACATGGGAGACGCTGACTGTACAGGAGAAGCTCGATGTCCTGCAGACTGTCGCGAACATCGAACAGCGGTATCTCGGGATTCCGCATGAATTGAATGTCGGAGCTTCCAACCTTCCGGAGGATGTCGCCGGCTCGTACAGGGACATCACCCATGAAATCCAGGTTGACCTGGACTGCCTCATCCATGAGACGCCCCGCCTGCTTGTGGAAACGATCACACACGAGGCGTACCATGCTTTTGAACACCGCACAGTGGACGCGTATCGGGAGGCAAGCAAACAGATGAAACCGCTGCGGCTCTATCAGGACGCGCGGCATTATGAAGATGAGTTTATGGACTATGAAAGCGGCAATGACGTCGAGAGCTTCTGGAAGTACTATTTCCAGGCCTGTGAATCGGACGCGCGGGAATATGCTTCCGGAGCGGCAGAGAGCTATTTTGTCGCGGTCGCCAGGCACCTGGGAACCGTGCCCGATCTGCCTGTGGTCTGCCTGTTCTACGACGAGGATGGAAAAGCCTTTCTGAAAGACGTGAAACAGGACAGTGTCATTGCCGGCCCCTATCTGTTCATTGAGGAACCCTTCTCGAAAACCACCGATGCGTACAGGGTGATCGACGACAACGGGCTGGTCGGCTATCTCGACAGTTACGGAAAGGAAATCGTACCGCCGCATTATCTGGAAGGTTCCAGAATGAGAAACGGGATCGCGCTGGTCAGGGAGAATCCGGAAAGCGTATATTATATCAACTCCGCCGGAGAGCGCCTGACACAGGACCTCCTGGAAGGAGATGCCTTCGACAACGGCAGCGGATTTCTCCGGGCAAAGACGGAGGATGGAAAATGGACGCTGATCAATCTGGCCGGACAAACCGTTTTTTCCGGGGCCGACAGGATCGAAGGAATCTATGGGGAACAGAGGACAGGAAGCGCCGTGGTCAACGGACACGCGGTTTTGCTCCAGATAAACTTTTCACCCGCCGGGAATACCTGCTCGATTTCCCGCGAGTTCGAGGAATATACGGACATTTCCATTTTGTACAAAGGGAAATACGCCATTGTCACGGACGCCTCCGGAAACCGGGGCCTGATCGACAACGACGGCAGAGTCGTCCTTCCCGCCGAATACAAATCCATCGAATGCGTTGACATCCTCTATGACTGTGACGACGAGGACAGAATGATCCGCTTCCGGCTGGAACACGAAGACGGGACCACCGAAATATTTGCCCGCATGATTCCACCGGAGGCTCTGTAGACAGCCCCGCCCGGGTCCCCTGCTTGTTCGAAAGACCCCGGTTTTAGCGCCGGCATATCCCGAAACATTCCGAATCTGCTATAATAAGAGTGACATGGGGACGGTTCTTTTGACACAATTTCCGCGGGGGTTGTCACGGGGACGGTTCTTTTGACATCCTTGCGAGGTGACACAGGGACGGTTCTT
>JAUNJS010000099.1:4807-9255 GCA_030533125.1 Eubacteriales bacterium
TGTCACGGGGACGGTTCTTTTGACATCCTTGCGAGGTGACACAGGGACGGTTCTTATGACACAGCTTCCGCCCGTGCCGTCCCTGCTGACGCATTTATTTATGCAGCGATCCTTGGGATTGCCACGTATATAAATGCGCCATCCGGTGTGTCCTTTTCTTCGATCTCTCAGGGCGGGATTCAGTTACATAGTCCGCTATGCACCTTCACCTCGCCCTGCAATCTCGAGGAAGAATCCTACACCGGCTGACACATTTATTTATGCGGCGATCCTCAAACCTGCAGAATCCGGAGGGCTTCATGAAAAGCTATCTGATTAAAGACACGACAAAAGAAGAACGGGAACAGATCGTAGCGGATTCCATCGGAAACATCAGTGGATACTGCGACGGCTGTTCCGCAGGCCTGGCTGAAATGTACCAGGACTATATCGACGGAAAACGGGAGCTGAGGGAAATCAATATGTCGTTCAGCGCGCGGTATGTTAAAGGGGGACAAAGGCCGGAAAAGGGAGGCTGCGGGTATGCCTGATCACAGAGAAATTTGGCGGCGCTCCCGCGACGACCTGACGGCGGTCCTTAAATCCCTGGGGTTCGAGGAGGAGCTGGGACAGATCATCGCCGGACATCTCGGCAGTCCGAAGGCGATCGACCGGATGACAGCATACCTGCGGAACGTAAAGCCCAAAACCATGGAACTCGTCGTCGACGAGATGCTGGCGATCCGCAGCGAGATCGACGAATGGAGAAAAAAGAAAGAGGCGCGGGAAGCAAACGCGGCCTGCAACGCGGTGCTGTATTACGGGCTGGGCGAGGAAGAGGATCTGCCGGACGAGTGAAAAGCGCGCTTTGCCGCGCCGGGCTCTCTCCCGGGCAGGACACATACAGGAAGGAGATGCCGATGGACTCCCAAAACGGACAGGCGGATCATACCCGCCGCTCGTATATCGCCATTGACCTGAAATCCTTCTATGCTTCCGTGGAGACGCGGGAGCTGGGACTGGATCCGCTGACGACCAATCTCGTTGTCGCGGATGTGTCAAGGACGGAAAAAACCATCTGCCTTGCCGTTTCGCCCTCCCTGAAAGCTTATGGAATCTCCGGGCGCGCCAGACTCTTTGAAGTGGTGCGGCGGGTGGAGGAAATCAACCGCAGACGGCTCGCGCGGGCAAAGACTTTTACCGGGGAATCCTGCGACAGCAGGGAATTGGACGCGGACCCGTCCCTGAAGCTCTCCTATATCGCGGCTGCACCGCGCATGTCTCTGTATATGGAGTACAGCGCGAGGATTTACCGGATCTATCTTCGCTATATCGCGCCGGAGGACATCCATGTCTACTCCATCGACGAGGTATTGATCGACGCGACCCGTTATCTGGACACTTACCGGCTCACACCGCACGAACTGGCGAGGAAGATGATGCGGGAGGTCCTGAGGGAAACCGGCATCACAGCCACCGCGGGGATCGGCACGAATCTGTATCTCGCGAAAATCGCGATGGACATTATGGCAAAACACGCGCAGCCGGACGAGGACGGCGTGCGGATCGCGGAACTCGACGAAATGTCCTACCGCAGGCAGCTCTGGTGCCACAGGCCGCTCACCGACTTCTGGCGCGTTGGAAAAGGTTATGCCCGGAAACTGGAAGCGGCCGGGATGTTTACGATGGGCGACGTGGCGAGGTGCTCGATCCGCGACGAGGATATCCTATACAAAATGTTCGGAGTGAACGCGGAGCTCCTGATCGACCATGCCTGGGGCTGGGAACCCTGCACCATGGATCTGGTGAAGGCATACGAGCCGGATGACCGGAGCTTCTCTTCCGGCCAGGTGCTGATGGAGCCGTACAGCTTCGAAAAAGCGCGCGTTGTCGTCCATGAGATGGCTGACGCAGCCGCTCTGGATCTGGTGAAAAAAAGAATGTGCACAGACCAGGTCGTCCTTACGATCAATTACGAAAGACTGGACGCCCAGCCGGAGAATGTACGCGGCGGGGACAGAAGGCCGGCGGAAATCCGGGATAAAAACCGGGACAGCGGTTTGCATGACGCCCGGCCGGAGAATGCGCGCGGCGGGGACAGAAGACCGGCGGAAATCCGGGATAAAAACCGGGACAGCGGTTTGCATGACGCCCGGCCGGAGAATGCGCGCGGCGGGGACAGAAGACCGGCGGAAATCCGGGATAAAAACCGGGACAGCGGTTTGTATGACGCCCGGCCGGGGAATGTACGCGGCGGGGACAGAAGGCCGGCGGAGATCCCGGACAGCGAAGCGGTAACCCTTGATTATTACGGGAGAAAAGTGCCGAAGCACGCGCACGGGACAGAGAACCTCGCCGGACCGACATCTTCCGGAAAACAGATTGTCGAAGCGGCCCTGAGAATTTATGACAGGACCGTAAATCCGGATTAACTGGTGCGGAGGATCACCCTCGCAGTAAATCACGTCATCCCGGAGGACAGCATCAGGGAACCGGAATATGAACAGATGAGCCTGTTTACCGACTATGCGGCGCAGGAAAAGGAAAAAGAAGACCGGGAGAAGGAGCGCCGGCTTCAGGAAGCCATGCTGAAAATCAAGGATAAATACGGCAAAAACGCCATCCTGAAAGGGATCAATTTCCGGGAGGGCGCGACCGGCAGGGATCGAAACCGCCAGATCGGAGGCCACAAAAGCTGATGAAACACGCTTTTCCCCGTATCGACGAATGCCGACAATGCGGCACGGGAAATGAGGGTATGGAAAACAGGCAGACATCAACACCTGGGATCCGCGTCCGGAGGCCCGGGGAAAACGAGGATATGGAAAACAGGCAGACATCATCGCTGTGAATCCGCGCCCGGGTCTCGAGAGAGGGCGTCTTTTACATTTTAGCGGAGCCGGGAAGCCCCGACAGGAGGATTTATTGTGAAAATGAAGAACCAGCGTCCGTCAGGCCAGTCACTTCCGGGAGACCGGCAGGCAGGAGGCTCCGGGGAGCCCTGGCCGTACGAAGATATCGTGCACCTGCCGCATCACGTCTCCGGAAAACACCCGCCCATGTCAATGAGCAGACGCGCCGCCCAGTTTGCGCCGTTTGCGGCGCTGACAGGGTACGATGACACGATTGCGGAGGCGGCAAGACAGGCGGAAGAGACGTTTAATAACTGCGTTGACACGCCGGTTCATTATACTTCCTAACGCAATTACCTGCCGTTAATGCAGCAGTATAAAAATATTCTCTCGCCATACGCTTTTTGTATCTGCAGGTATATGCGTTACCGAGTATAAACCTGCGCAGATCCCCGCGATCCGCTCCCTGTTAAAAATAACCCCGGTCCGGCTGTGCAAAAAATGCGCCGGACCGGGGGATTTTTTGCGCAGGCCTGCTGCGAGGCATTCTTTAATCCGGCGGCGAACGGCGGCTTGCGGGAGACCGGAAGGCAGGAGGACGGATACTTCTCTGTTTCAGGATGTGAAATCTACAGAATATCGATGGCTTTCTGCACGGGTATCTAAATTTTGTGCATAATAGCAAATGAGACCAATCTAATAAGGTACGAATTGCAACAATATACACATAATTGTGACGCATTCTTATATGGGCACCGGAGTAAAATATTGACAAACATATTATAGAGGCATACTATTCCCGCACGCTGTTCCGGAACGGCGCGGGGACACGGAATCGACTGAAAAACTGAGACGGAAAATGCAGGGTGAGTCTCTGATTCATTCAAAAGAAATGCGGACATCTGGGATCTTTACACCCGTGGCACTTGTATTTGTTTTGGATTTATTTATGAGAGTATTTCTGTTCTCTGCTTATGAGACAGGGTCCATGGTAAAGAATTACAGATTGCGAAGCCGGGATCAGGAGGTGTTTCAGAATGAAGAAGCTCCTTTCAAAGATAAAAAAACTGACAAAGAATAGAAGGATACGAAGAATGCTGACCCGCATGGTCAGCGTCCTGGCCGCGGTGGTTGTTTTTGTCACGACCTACGCGCTGGTTCTGCCTGCCATCACGATGGAACAGGAAGCCCTCTGCGGAATCCCGGCGCACCAGCATGACGACAGCTGCTACGAGTCTGTCCTCGTGTGCGGACTGGAAGAATCCGAAGAGCATGTACATACTGAAATGTGCTATGAAAAGATTCTGACCTGCGGGTTGGAGGCACATACCCACAGTACAGAATGCTATCTGGAAGAAAATGCGGGTTTTGCGGATACGGAAGAGCTGACAGACGAGTTCCCGGAAGAGGAATCCGTCTATGAAGAGTATGCCGGCAGCTCGTCCGGCGAGGCGCTCGAAGAGGATAATTCGGACGAAGCGGATACCGAAGCCTATGAGGGGTCGGAAGCCGCGGAAGAATCGGAAGAAATCGAAGAAGAATCTGAAGAGACAGCTGGGTCCGGAGAAGGTCAGGAGAAAGCGGATTCGGAAGAGGACGCAGATTCCGTAGAGGACG